>CAYSWG010000127.1:0-7452 GCA_964434465.1 uncultured Geobacteraceae bacterium | reverse complement strand
ATAACGGTCGCCGGTTGGTTCGCCTTCGGCGGAAAAATCGAACGTCTGGAGTTTGTCGACGGTACCGTGCTGGATCACACTTTCGTCGATGCCAACCTGGTGGTACTCGGTACCGACGGCAACGACGTACTGTACGGCGCCTATAACGCAGGTGATACTCTCCTTGGCCGGGCCGGCAACGATCTGCTCTTCGGCCTGCACGGGGACGATATCCTCGACGGCGGCGCCGGCAATGACCAGCTGTATGGCGGTGCCGGTAACGATACCTACCGGTTCGGCAAGGGCTACGGCCAGGACCTGATAAGCGAAGAGTGGCATCCCGTCTCCACCGTTGACGTGATTACATTCAACGATGATGTTGCTCCCCACGAGGTACTGGTCCGGAGCAGCGGCGGAAAGATGGTGCTGTCAATAATCGGGACCGACGACCGCGTGACGGTGATCGATAACTGCATCGAAGAAGTGCGCTTCGCCGACGGTACGGTCTGGGACTATGCCGAGATGCGGGCGCGCTGCCTGGAAGGGACCGATGGTGATGATGGCCTTGAAGGCGGCTCCGGCGATGACCTGCTGGATGGGCTGGCCGGCAATGACTACCTCGACGGCTTTGACGGCTCTGACCGTTACCGGTTTGGACGCGGCTATGGCCACGACACTATCAAGGATCGCGACTGGGGCGGGGTTGATGTGGACACGGTGGAATTCCTGCCGGGCATCACGACGGCCGACCTGTCCTTCGCCTATGACTATGACGATCTGCTCATCACTATCCGGGATACCGGGGAGAGCTTGCGGATACTGTCCGGCACCCAGCCCATCGAGCGGTATGTCTTTGCCGACGGCACCGAGCTGACGAAAGCGGACATGGCCGCCATCGTCGGGAGTCCGCAAAGCGAAGAACGGCTTGTCGGTACGGCCGGCGACGACGTGCTGGTTGCAGGTGATCTGAACAGTACGATAGTCGGCCTGGGCGGCAATGATCTGCTGTCCGGCGCCGGCGGCCACGACTTCCTCCAGGGTGGACCGGGCAACGACACCCTGAGCGGCGGCAGCGGTAATGACATTCTCCATGGCCACGACGGTGACGACATCCTTATGGGCGGCAGCGACCGCGACACACTCAATGGCGGCACGGGCCGCAACGTGTACCGGCTGGAGCGGGGCAGCGGCCTTGATACGGTGCTGTCACGGTTTGCCGACGGCTTTGACGACACGGTTGCCTTTGGCGAAGGTGTCACCCCGGCCGACCTCGTGGTTCAGTTTGGCGAGGAGCGCGGGGAACCGGGTCCCGGCGAAACAGGGTACAGTAAGCTGCTGATCAGTGTCGGTGGCGACGATGCCTTCGAGATTACCGTGGACGGCTGGCAGGATGTCGCCCACACCTCCGTGCGCCGGTTTCTGTTTGCCGACGGCACCGAGCTGACCCTGGAGCAGGTTCTTGCCCGCAACGACGGCATTCTGGTCGGTCACACCGTAGGGACGGATGGCAATGACCATATGTTGGGCAGTAACGGTGATGATTACCTGTGTGGTTGGGAGGGCAATGATCGCATCCGTGGCCGGGGCAACAATGACATTCTTGATGGAGGGCGGGGCAACGATGTCCTGAGTGGTGACAGCGGCGACGATGTTCTTGATGGCGGCTCCGGCAATGACATCATTGCCGGCGGCCTGGGCAACGACATACTGGTCGGCAGCGGCGGCAATGATGTCTATGTCTTTAATCGGGGGGACGGTGATGATGTAATCGAGCGCTCCTGGAGCACCTCCGGCGTCGACACCCTTTCCTTCGGCCAGGGCATCGAACCGCACCACATCAGCGCCTATGCCGCCGGCGACGGCAACCTGGTCCTGCTGGTCGATCAGGGGGCCGGCGGCAGCATCACCTGCTCGGCGTGGTTCTCCGGGGAAGGCTTCGCCATGGGCGACCGCCTGCCGGTCCGGCAGGTTCAGTTCGTTGCCGCCGACGGCACGGCACGGCTCTACGACCTGGCCGGCCTGGTGCGCAGCAACCTTCCCGAGTACGCCGTCTCCGGCCCCGGGTACACCGTTGACCTCTTTGCCGGTGGCGCAGACTTCGACATCACGGCCACGACCTTGCCCGCCGGGGGTGACCATGCCGTCGCCTACGCCCAGCAGGGCGATCTCTTTGCCGCAGCCAGCTATATGGCCGTGAGCAGCGGAACTCCCGGTGATGATTTCATCATCGGCACCACCGCCGGGGATATTCTTGATGGCGGTGCGGGAGACGACCTCATCTATGGCCTGGACGGCGACGACACCATCCAAGGGGGAGCCGGCCGGGACCGGATCGATGGCGGCGCCGGCAATGACATCCTCCGGGGCGGCGATGGCGATGACACGCTGTATGGCGGCGACGGGGACGATCTGCTCCACGCCGGGCCGGGCAATGATACGGCCCGGGGCGGCAACGGCAGCGATACCTATCTGTTCAATGCCGGTGACGGCACGCTCACCATCGAAGATGATTTCCGTGGCGAAGATGGCGATGACGGCGCAGCCATGTTTACCGCCATGGGTGCCTACGGTTCCGATCTGGTCTTTGACGAAGGAGAGGGGGGAGAATCACAAACCAACGTTCTCCGGTTCGGGCCCGGCATTACCCTGGTCGATCTGCGGTTCTCCGCGCAGGATGGCTACCTTGTTGTGGACATCCCATCGACCGGCGATCAAATCAGGTTGTCCGGCTATGACCCCGACCGGCCGACACTGACGCGGGCGGTTGATGCCTTCCTCTTTGCCGATGGCACGGCAGCAAGCCATGAACAGCTGCTTGCCGCGGGCACACGCAGCACGGCTACCGACGGTGACGACTACATCTATGGAACCAGCGGCGCCGACATCATCGAAGGCGGCTGGGGTGACGATTACTTCATGGCCGGCGCCGGCAATGATCGCCTGGTGGGAGGTTTCGGCAACGACACTTACGAGTTCAACCTGGGAGATGGTGTTGACTCCATTGTTGACTTCAGCATGCCCGGCATGGAGAACAGGGTCTATTTTGGTTACGGCATAACCCTTGACGGCATCCGGGCGGAGGTGGCCGACGGCACCCTGGTCATCCGGGTCGGTGACGCGGGTGACGCCCTGCGCTTTGAAGGTTTTGATCCCCGGGTGCCGGGCATGCCCGAACCAGTGCGGGATCTGCTGTTCTTCGACGGTTTCACGATCAGCCTGGCCGATTTCCTGGCCCGTGGTTATGAAATCGTCGGCACGCCCGATGCCGATGTTGTCATTGGAACCGAAGCGGGCGACTTCATTCGCGGCCGTGCCGGAGACGATCTGCTGGCCGGCGGCGCCGGCGATGACGTCTATCTCTTCGATGCAACCGACGGCAGCGACACGATCGACGACCTCGCCGCTCCGGGCGAAGGGAACAGGGTCGTGCTGCCCGACTGGGCTGATCCGGACACTATCAGGCTCTCCCACGATGCTGCCGCGGGAACCCTGATCGTCCGGGAGCTCGGCACCGGTAACGAGATCCGCCTGACTAATTTCGACCGGTTGAACCCCTTGGGAACTCGGGCCGTTGAGTATTTCCAGTTCGGCCGGAACGGTCGGATTCTCACCTATGACGAGCTGCTCTCCCGCGGCTTTACCATCGAGGGCACCGGAGGTGCTGACCACCTGCCGGGCACGGCTTTGTACGACATGATACGCGGCGGGGCCGGTGACGATACCCTTGCCGGCGGTACGGGCAATGACGACCTGGCCGGCGGCGCCGGCGATGACACCTACCACTTCAACGTGGGTGACGGCATCGTCTACATCTGGGACAGCCAGGAACCGGGCAAGGGGAACTCCCTTGTCTTCGGTCCGGGAATAACCGTGGACGATATGCGTCGTCATCTCCGCTTTGAACGATCCGAGGACGGCGGCCCCGGCTTGCTGCGGATTCTCTTTGACAACGGCGATGAAGTGCGGCTGGCCGGTTTCAACCCCGATGATGTGGAAAACAGCCAACGCTCGGTGGATACCTTCGTTTTCGCCGACGGCACGACCCTTTCCTTTGCCGAACTTGCCCGGTATACCTTTGTCGTCGAAGGCGACCACGAAGACAATATCCTTTCGGGAACGAACATGGCCGACCGCCTCTATGGCCGGGATGGGGCGGATCAGTTGTCTGCCGGCGCCGGTGACGATGTCCTGACGGGCGGTACCGGCAGTGATCTGCTCTTCGGCGGCGCCGGTCGTGATTCCTATGTCTGCAACCTCGGTGATGGGGTTGATACCGTCGTTGACGCTGCCGAAAACGGCATCGGCAATATCGTCACCTTCGGCGAAGGGATCACCCCTGCAGAGGTGCGGCTTGTTCTGGACGGAACGGACCTGACGATCCGGTATGGATCCCTGGGCGATGCACTACTGATTACCGGCTTCGATCCGACGGGGGTAAACGGCTCGCCGGTCATCGACACCTTTGAGTTCAGCGACGGCAGGAGCATCGGTTACCGGGAATTCCTGAACCAGGCGCCGCTGCCGGGGGAACCGCTCACCGACCTGATCGTGGCCGAAGATGCCCCCTTCACCTTCCAGCTTCCTGAAAACGCCTTTACCGATGCCGACGGTGATCCGCTCGTCTATCGGGCCGAGGTGTCCAACTATGCCGTCATGCCCGACTGGCTGTCATTCGATCCGGTAACCCGCACCTTCAGCGGCACGCCCGGCAATGAACATGTGGGTTCATGCACCGTCACCGTCAGCGCCGTGGACCAGCTCGGCGCCATGGCTGCCCAGTCGTTCACGGTCACCGTGGAAAACGTCAACGACGCACCGGTTGTTGCCACACACCTTGCCGACCGGACGGCGACGGAAGACCAGGCCTTCAGCTTCCGGATACCCGCCGGCTCCTTCAGTGATGTGGATGCGGGTGATATCCTGTCCTACTCGGCGACCCTGGCCAACGGCGACCCGCTGCCGGCCTGGCTCGTCTTCGATGGCGTAACCGGCGCCTTCAGCGGAACTCCTGCTGTTGGCAGTGTTGGCAGCATGGATGTCACGGTCACTGCTACGGACCTGGCCGGCGACACCGTAGCCGATCTGTTCCGGCTGGAAGTCCAGGCAGCGATTCCCCAGGGGGTAACGCTCATCGGCACGGCCGCTGACGATACTCTTGTCGGTACCGACGGTAACGATACTCTGGATGGTCGCGGCGGGAAAGATACCCTGCTGGGCGGCGCCGGCGATGATACGTTCCATTTCTCCCCGGACTACACGGCTGGTCTTCTGGACGTGGCGATCAATGTGAGCAGTCCGGCAATTGAAAGTGTTTTCGGCAAGAAAAGGAGTCATGATTTTTACGATGGCGGCGCCGGATTCGACACGCTCCTCGGCACCGCCGAAAATGACGCGGTGTTTCTGGACCGGGGGCTTCTCACGGGACTCGGCCTGTCCGGCATCGAGGCAATCAGGGCCGGGAACGGTAACGATCTGATTGACCTGACCAGTCTCCGTTACAGCTATGGTGATTGCCTGCTTGATGGGGGCGCCGGCAATGACGTCCTCTGGGCAAACGCCGGTAACGATCTGCTCCTGGGCGGCAGCGGCAGCGACAAACTCCATGGCGGCGCCGGGAATGATCTTCTCCATGGCGGCAGCGATGCAGATCTTCTCCAAGGCGGTTCCGGCAACGATCTGCTCATCGGCGCTGCCGGCAATGACACCATCGATGCCGGAACCGGGGCCGACATCATCGCCTATAACCGGGGTGACGGTCAGGATGCGGTACTCTTCGGCTTTGGCAGTGACAATACCCTGAGCCTTGGCGGCGGGATACGGTCCAGTGAGCTCAGCTTCCGCAAGAGCGGCCTTGACCTGGTGCTGGATGCCGGCAGCGGCGATGCGGTGACCTTCAAGAACTGGTACCTCACGCCCCGGAACAGTTCAGTACTCACCCTGCAGATGATCCAGGAGGCGGCGGCGGATTTCGCTCCGGGTGGCGCCGATGCCCTTCGTGACAACAAGATCGAGCAGTTCAACTTCGCCGGGCTGGTCCAGTCCTTTGACCAGGCACGGACCGCCAATCCCGGCCTGACCTCCTGGGCCCTGACCAACGCCTTGACCCAGTTCCACCTGGGCGGCAGCGACACGGATGCCCTGGGGGGTGACCTTGCCTACCGGTATGGTCTGCAGGGCAACCTCAGCGGCGTGGGGGTAACCGCGGCCCATGCAACCCTGTCCGCACCGGGTTTTGGTTCGGCACCGCAAAGGTTGTCACCCTTGCCGGGGCTCCAGGACGGGGTGGTGACGCTTGGGTAGGAAAGGGGATTGGTGCTTGGAGTGTAGAGTATGTTGAAGAAGTTGCGTTCACTTGACCTGTCAAAGTATGCCCAGCGGATCTTCCCTGCTGCCGACCCTGATCCCCTGGACTTCTCCCCGGCCATTATCCGGCTGCAGGACAAGCCGCCGGCCCCCTTGGGCAGCGTGGTGCTCAAGGGGGGGCTGCTCCTGTTCTGCCTGGTGCTGCTCTGGGCTATCTTTGGCAGGCTCGACATTGTTGCCGTTGCCGAGGGCAAGCTGGTTCCCCAGACCTACCTGAAAATTGTGCAGCCCGCTGAACAGGGCATTATCAGGGAAATCCTCGTGCGGGAAGGACAGCGGGTGGAAAAGGGTCAGGTGCTGGTGCGCATGGACAGGACCCTTGCCGATGCGGAAGGCAAAGCGGTCACCGCTGAATATCACCGGCTGCGCCTGACCGTGCGACGCATTGATGCGGAACTCGCTGGTGGGGCGTTACGTTCTGAACCTGGCGACCCTCCGGAGCTGTTTGCCCAGGTGCATGCCCAGTACAACGCCAACCGGCGCTCCCATGAGAGCGCCGTTGACGAGCAGCAAAGCGCCCTGGAAAAGGCTGCCCAGGAATTGGCGGCGGCCCGGGAGGTCAGGGCAAAACTTGAGCAGGTCCTGCCCCACTATCGTGAGCAGGAGAAGGCGTTCGCCGAGCTGAGCAGGGATGGTGACATTGCCCGCCTCACGGCAGAGGATAAACGGCGGGAGCGCATCGAACGTGAGCAGGACCTGCGCTCCCAGGAATTCATCATGCGCAGTTCCGGAGCGGTAATGGCCCAGGCCCGGAAGCGGTTACTGCAGCTGCATGCCGATTATCGACAGCAACTGCAGGCCGAACGGGCTGCACGGGCCGGAGAATTGGCGCAGATAACCCAGGAGCTGGCCAAGCAGCTGCACCGCCAAGGGCTCCAGGAGCTGAAGGCGCCCCAGTCCGGTGTGGTCAAGGATCTGGCCACCCATACGGCAGGGACTGTCGTGTCGCCCGGAACTATCCTCATGACGCTGGTGCCGAATCATGAGGCGCTGTGCGCTGAAGTGTGGGTAGCGAACGACGATATCGGCTTCATTCGGCCGGGGCAGCAGGTGAAGATCAAAATCAGCTCGTTCACGTTCCAGAAGTACGGCATGCTTGATGGGGAAGTT
>CAYSWG010000126.1:0-7524 GCA_964434465.1 uncultured Geobacteraceae bacterium | reverse complement strand
GGACGGCCATCAGCGCCAGTCCGCCGAAAACCGTCTATGACGAGGAGACGGAAACCTACTCCATCGTGTTTACCCCACCAAGCCTGGGCAGCGGTTACCGTGCCGTCACCTACGATCCGGACGGTCCGGAAGGGCCCCAGACCGCACCGGAAGCAGGCAACGTCCAGCTCTATGCGCCCAGCGGCATCATCGACGCCGGTGAGGCCGGCATCAGCGGCAACAAGGTACTGATCGGCGCCAATGCCGTGCTCAATGCCAAGAACATCAGCTTCTCCTCCGATTCGGTCGGCTTTTCCTCGGGGGAAACCACGGTGAATCTCAGCGCGGTGAGCGGGGTGAGCGAACTGGCCGACAGCGGCAAGATGATCGAGCATTCGGCCCTCGGTTCGGCCAAATCCCTTGCCGACAGCGCCACCGATAAGGTCGGCAACCTCATGGCCGGCTGGCTGGATGTGAAGGTCATCAGTTTCGACGAGGAAGATGAGCAGGGTGTCAACTGATGGCGGTCCGTTTCCCGTTTCCCGGCAACCTGCTGCGGTTGCTCCTGCTGTTGCCGCTGCTGCTGTCGACCGACGGCGGTGCGACCGGCCGGTCCGCCGTTGAAACCCGCTACGAGATTGTCGCCAAGGGCATCAGGGTCGGCAAGGTTACCGCGACCCAGCAGCTCGATACGGCGCAGCTGCTCCGTTTTGAAAATCATACGGATGTCAATGCATCATTCCTCTGGCTGGGCTACCGGCAATCCATTGTGGAGCAGGCGGACATCCTGGGTCAGAACCTGACCCGCTACAGCCGGCGCGGCTCCGATAACGGTGTTTCCGTCCAGGTGGAGGGGCGATTGGCCGGCAACGCCTTCCGCTTCGATGAATTGCGGGATGGTGCCCGGCGCTCCCTTGCCATCCCCCGGGACAGCTATGATCACACCACCATGGAATGCCCGGAAGCGACCATGGTTTTCGGGCCCGACGGCACGCGGACCTTGCGGATGCTGGATACGGAGCATCTGGCGGTGGTCAAGCGGACCTACCGGCTGATCAGGGAGGATGTCTATCGACTGGGCGGCAGGGATTATCGCTGCCGGGTTGTGGATTTCAGCGACCCCAACAAGAATTGCCGCCGCTGGATCGGTCGGGACGGTAATGCAGTCATTATCTTCCGCCAGGACGGCAGGGGAAAGGTCGGCTCCTATTCCCTGCGGGCCCGGGAAGTGAGTGGCGCCCTGTAGGTGTCAGATTTCATGATTCTGTAGAGAATCTGTAACACTGCTCGTCTACAGTCATGAATCGAGCAGGGCTGGTGTCTGTTATTCCGGTTCCCCTGGTGGAGCCGACACTTATTCTGGAGGGCAGTATGCGTAAACCGTTGTTGAAAGTTGCAGCTGAATTGTGTGCAGCGTTTCTGCTGACCGTGGTAATGATCAGCAGCGCTTCGGCTGAATCCTGGTGGGACGGCAAATGGCAGTACCGGAAAAAGGTGACCCTGGATACTACGGAGAGCGGTGCGGACATCCAGGAGAATCTGGCCCAGACACCGGTGCTGGTTCGGCTCCATTCCGGTAACTTTGCTTTTGACGGTGCCAAGGACGACGGTTCCGACATCCGTTTTGTCGCCGGCGATGACAAGACCCCCCTCAAGTACCACGTGGAAAAATATAACCCCAAGCAGGGAATTGCCCTGTTCTGGGTCAGGGTGCCGCAGATTGCCGGCAAATCAACCCAGAATCATATCTGGCTCTACTATGGCAACAGCGGGGTTCAGGCTGCAGCGGACAGCGGCGGAACCTTTGATACCGCCCAGGGCGCCGTGTTCCATTTCGGCGAAAAGGACGGCACGCCCCGCGATGCAACGGCCTACGGCAACCACGGGGCCTCCTTTGCCGGCAAGCTGGAGGTTCCGGCGGTAATCGGCAATGGCGCGGCCTTTGCCGGCGTCAACGATCGTCTGGTCATCAACCGGTCGCCCTCACTGAATCTGAGCAAAGGTTTTACCTTTTCCGCCTGGGTAAAGCCTGCTGCGGCCCAGGGCAACGGCCGGCTGTTTTCCTGGGATGACGGCAAGCAGGCCATTATCGTTGCCCTGTCCCAGGGAGCTGTTTCCGCACGGGTCGGTTCTGTCAGTACCGCCGGGACAACTCCCCTGACTGCCGGCGCCTGGCATCATCTGGCCGTAACCGCCGAACCGGGCAAGAAGCTCATCGTCTACCTGGACGGCAGGGAAGCGGCCAGCGCTCCGCTGACTGCCATTCCTTCCCCGGCAGCGGAACTGGCCGTCGCCAACGCCCTGGCAGGGGGCAACGGTTTTGTCGGCGAGCTCGACGAGGTGCAGCTGTCCGCAGCGGCCAGGCCGGCAGGCTGGATTGCCGCGGCCTTTGCCGGCCAGGGGCCTGACGGCAAGTTCCTGTCTGTGCTGGAAGAAGAAAGCGGCGCCGGCGAAGAAGGCCATACCATGCAGATGATGAGGATCATCGCCAACAGTGTCACCGTTGACGGCTGGCTGATCATCGGTCTCTGTTCGGGAATGCTGGTCTGGGCTACCCTGGTTTTCGTGCAGAAGAGCCGGGAGTTGCGGAGCATCCGCAGCGGCAATCGGGCTTTTCTGGAGCAGTTCAACGATCTGCACGACCCCCTGGATCTGGACATAGACCAGGAAGACCTGGAAGACTCCACCCTGTTCCGCATCTACCGGGCCGGCCATACCCAGATCATGGGCTGGGCGGAGAAACACGGCTCCGACAAGAAGGATGTGGCACTGCCCCCATCCGCCATCAATATTTTCCGTGCCGCCATGGAACGGGCCAGTTCAGAAGAAACAAGAAAACTCAATGCCTGGATGATCATCCTGACCCTGAGTATTTCCGGCGGTCCCTTCTGGGGTCTGCTGGGCACGGTCTGGGGAGTTATGAACACCTTTGCCGGCCTGGCCGCCTCGGGGGAAGCGAATCTCTCCGCCATTGCCCCGGGTGTCGCCTCGGCCCTGGCCTGTACCCTGTTCGGCCTGTTTGTCGCCATTCCGGCCCTGTTCGCCTACAGCATCCTGGGGACACAGATGAAAAACCTCAATGCGGATACGCGTCATTTCATTGAAGAATTCTACCTGCGGGTCGAAGGCTTCCACGGAGAAGAGTAATGAAGGCACCGTCCGATGATCATGATGACATTGTCGATATCAACGTTGTACCCATGCTGGACCTGGCCTGGAACCTGCTGGTGGTGTTCATGCTGGTGGTGACCGCCTCTGTATCCGGCATTCCGGTCAATCTTCCCAAGGCGAGCGCCGCCGCCGGTTCGATCAAGCCGTCCACCAGGGCCATTACCGTCAGCGCCGAGGGAACCATCTACCTGGACAGTTTTCCGGTGACGCTTGCGGAACTGGAGGCACGCCTGGCCCAGTTCAAGGCATCCGACCCCAATCTGCCGGTGGTGGTCAGGGGTGATGAGCAGGTTTCCTACAGGAACATCATCGAGGTGCTGGACCTGCTGCAGAAGCTGGAAATCACCCAGTTGGGGTTGGTGACGCAGAAGCTGGTCAAGTAGTTTTCGCCCGGAACGGGTGTTTTTTCGCCCTGGCGGTGTCAAACAGCGGTTTTGCTTGTGCGACGTACATGAGTACGTCTCCGAGCAATCCCTTGTTTTCCTTGCCAGGACAAAAACCCCCCCGTTCCTCTCAGAAAACCCCTGGTTTATGGACTGACACCAGCGCGATGCAGTTTCTATCAGTACGGCAGGCCGACGGGATTCCCGCCTGGGCGGCAATGACATACTTAACATTACGGATATCTGAACATGGCGGTAGCTGCGCAGAAAAAGAAAAAGAAGAAAACGATCGGATTGCTGATACCAAGCGGACTGCTGGTGTACGGGGCCCTCGCCGTGATGTTTCTGGCCGGGATCGGCTTTATGGTGCACCTCCTGCTGAGTGATACGGGGGTGCGCAAGAGGGAGAAGATCCAGGTGGTCAAGCTGCTCAAGCCACCGCCACCGCCGGAGGAAAAACTGCCCGAGCCGGAAGTGCCCAAGGATCTGCCCCAGCAGGAAGTCATCGAAGCCATGCCCCAGGGCAATGCCCCGCGCAACGACCAGCCCCAGGATACTGCCCCCGTCGGCCAGGATCTGGGTGTCGATGCGGAAGGCGGTTCCGGGTCGGACGGGTTCGGCCTGGTGGGACGCAAGGGCGGACGCAGTATTATTGGCGCTGGCGGCGGTGGCGGTGGCGGCCTGTCCCGATCGGCACTGCTGGCGAAATACGGCTGGTACACCAACAAGATCGAGAAGGAGTTGTGGCGGTCGGTCAAGTCCCTTCTGGACAAGGACGGCGGCATTCCCAAGGGTAAGCATCAGTTGACGATTCATTTGGAATTGAACCCTGGCGGATCAGTGGTTCGCTTTACGATCATCGGCGGCTCCGGCAATGATCGGGTCGACCGGGCGGTGAAGACCGTCATGCCCCTGCTGCGGATCACTGAACCGCCCCCCGACGGCATGCCCCGCGGCATGACCATCAAGGTCTCCGCCCAGGGGTGACGCAGCATCCCGTATCCAAGCTATCAAGGATTATTCTGGAGGTATTCTATGAAGTTTCATCCCGCATTGGTTGCCGGTGCAGCCATGTGTACTCTGCTGGTTACCGGTAATCCACCGGCCAGCGCTGCAGATCTGCAACCTGCCGGAGAAGTTTCCGCAGTGCGCCAACTGCTCCAGTTGCTTGAGGCAAAAGGGGTTATCAGTACCAATGAAGCCGGTGAGCTGGCCAGGCACTTCGATCGGGAGCAGGGGGCCTTCGGAGGCGCTTCGGCCGGCGCGGTGCTGAAAGCCCGCCTGCCCAATGCTCCGTTCAGCTTTGAAGAGGTCAGTGCCGCCCTGGCCGAACTGAACACAGAGGGCGTGCTTTCTGCCGGAGAGCGTGACGCGCTGGTCAAGCGGGCCATGCGCCTCGATGTGGCCGAGAAACCGGGCGCTGCTCCTGCTCCGGCCTGGGAACCGCAGGGGATCGGGCTTGGCGAGGTTGCAATCCTCTCCGGTACGCGCGAAGCCGGCCAGATCAACGGTGACCTGACGTTCCTCGCCCAGCAGAATGTGCTGACCCGGGATGAGGCGGCGGCAGCCTTCGAGCGCTATAATCGCCGTGTTGTGGCCGGCCTCCCCGGCGGTTCCCGTCAGGCCATCGTGGAACAGATCCTGCCGACGGTACCCTTTGCCTATGAAGAAGTTGCCTCAACCGTCGAATCATTGGCGGAGCAGGGCATTGTCGATGGGGCGGAAGGCCAGGAGCTGCGCCAGCGCATGGCCGAACTGCAGCAGTTGGCCGGGGGGGAAACTGTGGCCGAGCGCCAGGCCCGGGCCGTTGGTCTGCTGGCGATACCCTACCAGCGGACCACGCTGACCCCGGACGATGTGCGTGACCAGCTGAAGTTCCTCGCCCATCAGAAGGTGCTTACCCCCGATGAGGCAGCTTCGGTGTACGGCCGTTTCGACCGGAAATACCCGACCGATCAGTTTGCCGAAAATATCGCCATGGAGGTCAAGTCTACCATTGCCAACCAGATGGAGCAGAAGACATCCACCATCTCCAGCCTGGAGAAGAAGATGGGTAAACTGCCCGAGTGGCTGAACCGGTTCAAGCTCTATGGCGATTTCCGCCTCCGCTACCAGGGTGATTTTTTTGACAAGAACAATGTGAACGATGACGGCATCAGTACTCCGGATATCACCACCGATCGCCAGCGGTTCCGGATTCGCACCCGTCTCGGCCTCCTGGCAAATGTAACCGATGAGCTGGATGCGGTAATCGGGCTGGCAACAGGGTCAACCGGTGATCCGGTGTCCACCAACCAGACTCTGGGTGACGGTTTCAACAAGAAGACCATCACTCTGGATGCCGCCTACCTGAAATGGTCACCCTACAAGGAAGTTACCGCCTGGGGCGGCCGGATCCCCAATCCCTGGTTCTCCACGGACCTGGTCTGGGACAGGGATATCAATTTTGACGGTGTGGCCGTCAGTTATGCGCCGGCGCTTTCCGATTCGCTGAGCCTGTTCCTTACCGCCGGGGTCTTCCCCCTCCAGGAGGTACGATTGTCCGCCCATGACAAATGGCTGTTCGGCGGGCAGGCGGGGCTTTCCTGGCAGCCGGCGGAGACGATCGGCGCCAAACTGGGTGTCGGGTACTATCGTTTCGAGAATACCCAGGGCAAGGCGAGCGTCAATTTTGTCGATGAGTTCGACTATACGGTGCCGCCCTCTGTCCAGAAGGGTAATACTCTCTTCGATATCAATGCGGCATTTTCCGGGAACACCAAGCTTGCCCAGGCGGCGAAGTACCATGAACTGGCGATTACCGGCTCCCTGGAATTCGGTTTCTGGAATCCGATCCACGTGGTGCTCATGGGCGACGTGGTGATAAACCTGGGTTACGACAAAAACGAGGTGAACCGGCTCACCGGTCTCAACTACGGCAAGGAGAATCTGGGGTACCAGGTGGGCCTGGCCGTCGGGCATTCCCGGTTCACGGGTTTCGGCGACTGGCGGGCCAATATGAACTACCGCCATCTGGAAGCCGATGCGGTCATGGATGCCTACACGGATTCCGATTTCCATCTGGGCGGCACCAACGCCAAAGGCTGGTCAATCGGCGCCGAACTGGGCCTGCGCAAGAATGTCTGGTTGAGCGGCAAATGGATGACCGCTTCGGAGATCAGCGGCGCGAAGCTGGATATCGATGTGTTCCAGCTGGATCTGAACGCGAAGTTCTAGGTTGCAGGCAAACCCTGGACCCCCGCCTGCGCGGGGGTGACGGAGTGGCTGTTTTACGTGGTAAGTTTCAGGTGTTAGGTGTTAGGTCATTCTGGGCCCCGCATGGTCGGGGGGCGACAACAAAGCTGGTGGACTGACGAGCCGTTCTTCCCGCAGGCGAGAATCCGGGGGCAGCTGGAAAAATAGATTCAAGTGCCCTTGATCGTCATCCCCGCGCAGGCGGGAATCCAGGGTTTGTGATTCATTACGTAGAGCATTACGGTCCGTTGCCAGGTACATTTCGGCCATTACCGCCACCGGCGCCGTACAAGGAATGCACCATGATCATGGGACGCTGCATCGCGCGTATCATAACCGGCCTGTTGCTGGTCCTCTGGGCACTGCCCGCCCTGGCCGCGGAGCAGCTGCCCTATCGGCCCGTTGCCCAGGTGAACGGCATTGCCATTACCGTCGAGGAGCTGGACCGGGAGATGAGCCGATTGCAGCGCCGCAGCGGAGCGCCTCGCCCAGAAACTGTGCGCCGCGAGGCGTTGGAAGGACTGATTGACCGGGAACTGCTCTGGCAGGAAAGTTTGCGGCGCGGTACAACCGTTCCTGAAGAGCGGATTGCCCGGGAGCTTGCCGCGCTGCAGCAAACCGTTGTTTCCCCCCTGGAGCTGGAGCAGACCCTCAGGGACCTGGATCTGTCGCCTGATGTGCTCCGTCGGGAGGTGGAACGACGCCTGACGGTTACGGCAATGCTGGCACAGCTGCCCGGTGTTGCCGGTGCATTCGC
>CAYSWG010000125.1:0-7652 GCA_964434465.1 uncultured Geobacteraceae bacterium | reverse complement strand
ACCGCAACCGGCAGGCCGGTGGCCTTGAGCGCACTGAACAGCGCCCAGCGGGTGGCATTGACTGCTGTGGCATCCTTGAGCGGACGCTTGAGTTGGGCTTTGATCCGGGCGAGGCGGGCGGGATCGTGCGCCAGGAATTCCTCGATCGGGCTGGCGCCCTTCTTCGCGTTGCAGAGAATGCAGGCGATCGCGAGGTTGCTGACGCGGTTCGTGCCACCCTTGGCCTTCGGGTGGATGTGCTCGACGTTGAGTGGGACATCGGTCTTGCCGCAGTAGCAGCACTCCCGTCCCCACTTCTCCAGCAGGTATTCGCGGACCTCGTAGCCGGCGAGCGTACCTTGCTGGTACTCGGCACCGGAGATTTCAGGGTTCTCGATCGCCTGCAGATCGAAGCGGACGAGTTCTTGCGCGATGCCGCTGACCGGCGCCCAGCGGCGCAGGCGCTCGACCCAGGCTGCAACAGTATCGACGCGGTGTTGCAGCGAGGGAGCGAGCCAGCCACGTTGCTGGTTGCCACGATTCAGGAACCATGGTGCGCGGTAACGTAAGTTCGCGTTACGACGCCGCCGACGCATCTGGCGACGCGCCGTCAAAGCTTCGCTGATCTGCCGTCCGCGATGGATCAGTTCGAAGAGGTTGAGCACAGCCACTTCGGTGCAGAGCTCACCGGTGCCGGCATCGATGACTTCGTTCTTGCGAACCAGCGCAATGCCGGTTGCCCTGCTGCCGGGATCGAGCTTGAATTCGACAGGCTGGATTTTGCAGCTGGCAACGCGACGGTCGATGAGACGGATGACGAACGGCAACAGCCGATGCACACGCGCACGACCACGGGCGAGCAACAACCTCGCACGCTTCTCGCTGCAAGGCATCAGCGGCTTGCCGCTTCGATCCAGAACGAATACCACGTCGATCCTTTCGCATCTACTGCTACCGGAGGCCGCCCGGCGCGGTTACCGCATGGCACTTCTCAGCGCGTTGCCCTTACGGGCCTTGTGACGGGTGCCTTACGGCACCGCTCCCCTCGGCAATGTTGCACAGCAGCTTCGCGTCTTTCGACGCTTGCAGTGGCCCGTTTCGTGGCACCCGAGCCTTGTCTGCTGCCACCGCTTGCAGAGCAGCGAACTGAGGAAGCATTCGCTGGTGCGTCTCGTACTTCTGTGCAACGGAGTCGCGGTGTTCTGCGACTGAGCCTGGACAATCAGGACTTGCTTGCAGCTTTCGCCTTCACAAGCCCCCACTACAGCGCCAGGGCGCTTAGTGGCGGGTTATTGACCAGGGTGATTCACTGAGCGAACAACGGGAACTCCGAAGACCCTACCCAAACTCGTAATATGCAACCGCTGAACTTGGACCTCATTGCTGTTTCCGGCCCACCAGCCGTTGGCCATCGAGACGATGAGATCCGGGCGATCCTGGATAAAGGGTAACAGGCCAAGTCCGAAAAGAAAGTCCTCGTAGCACATGCTCATGAGAACTTTTTGGCCATCGATGATCTTGATGCCTGAAGCCAGCCAGTTAGACGCATAGCTGTTCTGCGCCCATGGGCGCCACATCGAAACAGGAACGGATTGCCTTGCGTAGTAGTGGTCGACGCCATCCTTTGACAGAATAAACGCCGTGTTGAGATAGCGACCAGATACGTTGATTGCCCCGCCCACGATTAGAGTTCGACCCTCTTGCAAATGGTCTTTAAGCCTGGCAGTTAGATATGTCTCGCTTGACCTTCCCCAGGCCCCGGCGATTTGCTCTGGAAGAATTGCAACCCGAAATCCATCTTCATAAGCCCTTTCTGCCGCGGAAGCGATTTGAACCCAGCGCTTGTATTCGGATTTGGTCGCTTGTTCCGGTTGCCTCCCCCACTGGGTATCAATGCCGGTCCATTCTTCAAAGGAGTTTGACTTTGCAAGGATAAGCGGTTGAGCTACAAGGATGCATGTTGCGGCCAATGCGGACCACTTCAGGTTGTGTCTCGCAAGAAGCGTAATCGACAAGATCGTGAGGAATCCTGCCGCGATGCCGAACCACCCGGTCCCCGGGAAATTACTTGCGGCGCCGAGCAAAGGATGAAGCCAACCCACCAGCCCGAATGGTGGGATCATGAGGGCAACGAGCAATATCGCTATTCTGACGGCAAGCTGCAGCGAACTAGCTGTGCGCGTCCATAATCCAGTCCATGGCACGGTATTGAGGACGCCTGCCGCGATCCACATGACGATCCCGAGCAGATAGCTATGTTCACTCTCAAAAAATGCACCAGACGAATCTGGTATGCACCTTGATCCGGCGAGGTAATACGCCAGGACGGCTGCTGATCCCTCCCAGCGGTTCCTTCCTGCGATCCAGACTGCAGGAAGAATTGCTGCCAATCCCACCCACTCCGGCCCGCTCCAGGCGAGGTATCCGATTCCCCATCCCGCTAGCGGGAAAATAACCGACCAGATGCTCACGCAGCCTGCTTGTTGCTGTTATGGCGGAGGTAGATATCACAAACCCGCCTAGTCATCGCAATGACCTCGTGACCATCGAGATTCGGGAAGTTTGCTTTCATTTGCTCGAGCAAAAAACCCATGATCTTGAAAGTGTCCTTGGCGATAGCCGGGATCGCGACGCTTGAGTCCTTTCCCATCTGCATCGTCAGATAGTAGTTCTTGTCCTGGTTGGCAATACCGAAAGACTTGTTATTCGCCTTGCCATGCCCGAGCAGTTTCACGTCGTTGAGGAAGCCGTAGAACACACCAAAGATGAGCGGGAGTTCTCCAACGGTTAACTGGAACGCGATCTTGTTCTTCCAGTCATAGCTTTTTTCCTTGTTCGGGAAACAACGAGCCGCATCAATGGTAATGGTCGGGTGACTTCCGGTCTGTGTCCGGTCTTTCGTGAAGCAGAAAGCACCTTGACGCCCGTAAAGATGTGCTGACTCGATCGGAGTTCTTCCCGTCTGGCCATGGACAGATGGGTCGTTCCCTTCGGGGCCGCAGTAATCCTCCATGCCTGCATCAGCGGGCATTGAATTGGAAACATCCTGTGGTGCAGCGGAAGGAATGGAGGTGGTTGGTGCCCCGGTTACTGGTGCGTCCCCCTGAATTGGCGAGAGCGCAAGCTGGTTCGCAACTGACTGAAGGTACTGCTTGGCATTGATGTTTTCAGGGTTACTGGCTGCAGCTATTACTGCAGCACGGATTGCGCGTCCCTCTTGTTTCAATAAGGTCATGAACTGCTGTGGATCTGGCAATTCGTACCCCAGCTTACGGAATGTTTCCATCACCGACGGAGAGTAGGCGGTCATCACGTTAGCCAGGTACTGTCTTGACGCCTGCTGTGTCGGCGATTCTGCCAGGCCGGCGTCGGCGATGGCGTTCTTGAACTGATCACCTTCGTCTCGCGATATACGGGACAAAGTGTGAATGTCAGGCACAGGCAAGCGGAGCGTCTGAAGCTGCTCCTGGGCCTGTTTTGCGCTTTGCGGTACGGCGAGAGGATTGCCCATCCCTAATCCTTTTATGTTATATGAACACAAAACTACTTTACCACTTCATATAAATATTACAACCCCCTCTATCACTCGTGAATGTCGGCATTTCATTGCCACAAGGTTATGGAGGAGACACCATCAACCTCTAACCACTTTCCCGCGGGAAAGCAGTGGGCAATTAATCTCCCTAATTTCATTTGGCCGAATTAGATGATCCATCATCCCCATCTGGCCGCAAACCTTAGGATACCAATTAGCCTCAACTTGCTTTCCCGCGGGAAAGTAGCAACCAATACCATTGGGTTTGGAAGTACGAGAGTACCTCTCTTATTTCGATTGTTTATTCTTCAATTTTGGTATAAGGTAGCCGTATCTTACATGGCGGGACTTTCCCGCGGGAAAGGTCGAGGATGACTGCGAAGATCATTACTGTTTTTAACCAGAAGGGCGGCTGTGGCAAGACGATGATCAGCATGCAGCTTGGCGCCTCTTTGGCGCTCAGTGGCTTCAATGTCTTGATCGTTGATCTGGACAGACAGGGAACTGCGGCGATCTGGTCCAGTCAAGCGGAGAAAGATTCGCCATTTCCAGCCCCTGTGGTTTCTCTGGCGGTACAGCAGGAGCGGATGATCGGTGAAGTAGAAAAGTTTGCTACGACAGGAAGCGACATCATCATTCTGGATTGCCCGCCCGCAATTGAATCCAGTGTGCCTTGGGCCGCCCTGAATATCTCCGACATGGGATTGATTCCGGTTGTTCCTTTGCTGGACAACATCTGGGCTTCGAAGGAAGCGTGCGCCTTGGGGTTGCGTGCAAAAGAGGAAAATCCAACTCTCCAATTAGCCTATGTCGCAAACAAAATGCGTCGCGGCAAAGTGTTTGAAGAATGCCTGAATACCCTGCGAATGAAAAAGGATGTGCAGCTTCTCGACCCGATTATCTGGGAGAGAAATGCGTTTCCTGAATCCCAGGCGTATGGAACGTCGGTGCATGGACTTGGGAAGACATTGCCGGCAACGAAAGAGATCGAGGAGTTGTCATCCCAGGTCCTAAAGATGCTCGGTTTGCGGAGGAAGAAATAATGTCCAAGCGTGATTTGAGCTCAAGGGTGGCTGCGGCTGCTGAAGCGGGGTCCCCGTCTTTCGACCGGTTTGCTCATGCAAGGGCGGTAGTGGCAGATCGTCCGACCGGATATACGCATAGCATACATGCCGAGAAGGGCGGATCAGCAGCGGAGTCGGCTTCTACAGGCCCAGTACATCGTGTGGTCCCGGTTGGCGAAATCGATGAAAACCCCTTCAATGCGCGGCGTATCTATCGGGAGGAACGCATCAAGGAACTCGCACTGAGTCTGGCTTCCCCGCAAGGACAGATCGTACCTGGCATTGCAACCATTCGTGACGGAAGGTACGTCCTAGCTGCCGGCCATTACCGCCTGCGAGCATTGAAACACGCCGGCATCCCAGGAATGCATCTGATGGTGCATCAGGATCTGACTGATCGGCAGCTGTACGAGATATCCTTGCGCGAGAACGACGAGCGCGACGACCAGTCCGCGCTGGACAACGCGATCGCTTGGCAGGATCTGATCGAGAAAAGGGTGTACCCCAACGAAGGCGCCTTGGCAGAGGCAATTGGCAAATCGCTGCCTGTCGTCAATAAGACCATTGCAATCTTAAAGTTGTCTCCCGGCGTTCTCGAAATCGTCAAACAGAATCCTGCGGCATGCCCATTCAGTGGGCTATACGAGCTCACACTTTTGGAAAAAGCAGCAGGCCCTTCAGTGGCAGAGCAGACGGTGCGCCGTTTATTGGCGCAAGAGATCGGTCGGAAGGAGATTCAGGAATTGCGGGAGCGCTATGAATCGCCACGGACAAGAAAGAAGAAGGAGATGAGTCGTCAGTATCGGATTGTTTCTCAAGGAGAATCGGTTGGGGTGATAAAGGACTTTGACGATGGTCGCGTGCAACTCGAGATCAAGCTGGACGATCCGGATGCCCGACAGGAGTTGGTGGCCTTTCTGAAAGGCCGATTCGGTTTGAATTAACTCCACAAACCCAAGGCAATACCGAAAAAATCGCCGCTTTGATGCGGCGATTTCATTTTCACCCCTCTATAAGATGATCCGAAGCTAATGGAGGGTTTATGAGCAACATCAACGACGCGATCATTCAAGATTCTTTTTCTCGCCACGACAAAGGACCGGAACAGGGAGATTATGGATTCGATCTGTCCGCTGATCCTGGTCCCGAATCCGCAGCCCCAGCACAGAATGAATTCGAATCGAGCGTGGTGGATGGCGATTTCGAGGCGGTAGCTCAGGAAAAGAGTGGCGTTTCGAAGAAGCGGATTTTGTTTATGGCGATCCCGCTAGCCTTTGCCGCAGCGGCTGGTGCAATGTATTTCGCCAGCAGCATGCAAGTGAAGACATCGGCAGAACCAGATTTCGCAGATCTCAAAACCTCCATGCAGCAAGCCCCAAGTGCGGGTATCGAAAACGCAACCCTGGCAGCAGCAGTCTATCCAGCGCATCCGCAGGAAAATGGCCATGGCACTCATGGCGGAGTAGCGGGTAACGATATCTCAACGACCACACCTGCTATAACCCCTGAGGCTGGAGCCACATCCCAGCAGCAGATTATTCAACCTGCGATTGGCTCTCCGATGGCAGCGCCTACCGCAACCTCGACGCCTAGTGCAGCAATGCCTAATCCTGCTGTGTCGTCCATTCCGGTTCAATCCTCGTCCACCTCTCCCGGCGTCGCATCTGCGAATACTTCGAGTCAGGCTGCGCCGGCTGTTGTTCAGCCGCCTGCGCAACCTGCGCCCGCGCCGACTGTCCAATCCCCGGTCTCTACGGTTGCAAAGAAGGAAGTTGCGCCCGCCCCTGTTTCTCAAGTTGCAAGCCAGAACGTGCCCATGAAGACACAACCTGCGCCACAACCGGAGACCAAAAAGGTCGTTGCAGCTCCGGTGCAGCCTACCCCAAAGAAAGTTGTCGAGAAATCTCCTGCATCCACACAGGCGCCTGTTGCGAAGAAGGTTGCGCCTGCAACTGATTCAGGGTCTGGGATTCTCGCTACTTCGGATGCCCTGGCCAACGATGTGAAGCCCCTCGTGACAGTGACCGCCAATCAGATTGGCTTGAAGTCTTTGACGAAAGAAGCTCTGTTGATCGCCAACAACGGTGGGGCAAGTCAGCAGTTCCGTGTCGGTGATTATCTGCCGAATGGTGACCAGCTTCTTTTCATCGATTCGCAGGCAGCGACTATCGTTACCGACAAAAAGATCATTCGTGTTGCAAATTAACCAGGAGGAAATCATGACCGGTTCGATGGTTGTTCACCAAGCAACTCAAACTGGGTTCGACAGGATTGCGACCGAATCGCAAAGCACAAGGAAGGTGAGTATCAACGTCAAGAGCGAGCGTGTTTCGACGGTGATTTCTGTTGGCACCCAAGTATTGGGTGACGTTGTTTTGCAGGAAGGCGTGAAGCTCGATGGTGACCTGCGCGGGAATCTCACCTTCGGGGTCGAGGACGGCCTTTGCATCATCTCCCGTTCAGCAACTCTCGAAGGCGAACTTCGTGGGCCGCGTGCTTTGATCATGGGAACCATCGACGGTGATGTGCATATTCATGGCTTGTTGATGCTTGCTCCAACAGCTCTCGTGATGGGGAACGTCTACTATGATCGATTGGTTGTCCATGATGGCGCGCAGATTTCCGGTGCAATGCACATGAACCACTCCCGGGCTCTCCCAGCTTCGTTTCAAGGGGAGGCCAATATGCGCAATGCAGATACCCCCCAAGGCGTGGTCCGCTCCATCAAGGCTGCATAGCGGCGTTTCGCTCAAAAGGATAAAGAATGCGCAAATTTCTAAGGCAAATAGCCGCTTTCGCTGTTTTTGTCTTGGCCGGGGCACCGGCGTTCGGTGTCGAAGGTTATGAGTGCGCGAGAAACTTCGATGAGAAGGAGATCCGATGCGCCCCCTGGGCGGACAATAAGGGGGCGTCTCAGAAAACGGAAAATAAAGCACGCTAAGCGTGCGCGGAGGCTGGCACCCAGCGGTACAGCGTAGGAATGGACACGCCGAGGTTCTTGGCCACGTCCTTGGGCGGCACGCCGCTGGCCAGCAGCTTCTTGGCCGACTCGATCTTGCTGTCGGTCATCTTGG
>CAYSWG010000124.1:3454-7747 GCA_964434465.1 uncultured Geobacteraceae bacterium | reverse complement strand
AATATAATGATTGTACATCTTAGTGAACAATCATTATTTTCTAACGCAACAACATTAACTCCAATATCAAATGAGATTATAATTACCTCATCTGTACATATTCTTGATATAGAAGATGGAGGTCTTATTTCAGATATTTCTACAATTAGTGGAACAATTCCATCCAATTTATTATTTCTTAGAATTGCAAATAATTGTAGAAAAATTAGAATAAAACATCTGAGAAAAAATAAAAACCCTTTTTATGAACTCTAAGATATTAATTTTATTAACTATATATTTATATGAAGAGCAATATAATTTTTTAATCAAATACTTTTTTAGGAGGAAATAGATAATATGGCAGATCAATTCCGAATTCAAGAAGCGATTACATTTGTTCAAGCGACACCACCTGAAACTTTTAGATTAATGGATATTACAATTAATAATTTACCTATTGCTTATGAACATGGCAAGGTTTTAGTGCCTGCCGCATCCATTGATCTTAAAGTTGCCGAAGAAGTAAATATTTTTATTCTAAATTGTAACAATGGTGTCTCACTTAAATTTGGTAATACAACCAATCCAGCTATAACAAATGTAACACATTTTTCTTATAAGGGGAATAAAACAACCATCTATATATCAAATACAGGAACTGAAGATATATCTGTTAGTTATGCTACTTGTAGTCTTTAAAATAAAGAGCTTATTATGATTTCTATATATAAAATTTTTCTGGAAATGACTGGTGAACATCCGAGTGGATTGATAGCTCCTTTTGGTATTATAGATCCAAGTAACAAAAGTAAACGAATATTAGCAAAGCTTCAAAATATAACTCTATTAGATCCAGACGTGCAGAAACAAAGAATTTCAAAAGAGGTTATAAACTAGTGTATATTCACAATTTCTATAGTGATTTATTATTAGCTGTAAAAGTATTATTCGATAATCATATTTTTCAAAACAGAAATTATGTTCAAAAATATGAATTTAATATGGGCAATCGAGCACTTCAGTTGCCACATGATTATAAACCAAATTATGAATTTCCGAATATAGTTGTTTCTTTAAATGATGAAACTCCGTCATATGGTCAACGACCAAGTGTTACACAAAAGATTCCAGGGTTTAATACAGATCAAATACCAGTTCTTTATAATCAAACCAACGAAACAGTTCTATTAGTTCAAGAAGAAATGGTAAATACTCCAATTTCTTGTATAATCAATTGTGAATCCCAGCTTCAAGCAAAAGAGATTGCCGCTTTAATTAGAAGATGGTTACCAAATAATAAATTTATCTCCTTTTTAACTTTTGTATCTTATTTAGAGGTATCATCTGATTTTTTAGGAAGGAATAAATTCGATCCAGCATTTCATTCAATTGTAAATTTATATACAAAACTCAATAAAAGAACAGGAGATATTGATTATTGTTATTCACTCCAATATGATCCTTTTATACGGCTCGAATCAATTACAACTGCAATTCCAGATTCAGCACAACGAGTTTTTCAAGTAAGTGTTGATCTAGTTTTCATGCTTCCATTACCCTTATTTATGTTTAGTGACAAACTACAATCAGCAGCAGAAAGAATTGATATTCAAATAAATCCTTCAGCCCAATTTGAACCTATCAATGATTTCCCCATTAGTAAACTAATTAATTCAGAATCTTCTCTAATAGATCTAAAAAAAGGATATATTCGACGAAATCTTTTAGTTATTGAAAACAATTCTGAACAAATAATAGTATCTTTAGAAAGAGTTCTTCTTACACCTGATCAAATAACAAATATATCAACAGGTAGTTATAAAATTAGTGTAACTAGAGGGGCTGATGATTATTTGTATTTTTCTATTGGTGCTAGTGAGACAAAATATAGAACCAATATAAGCACTATCCCAAAATTTACACTTCAATACGATGAATGTTCTGGTTTAGTAATTGAACCTTTGCCAACAGGAGTTCTTATAGAGACCAGTAATGATGAATATTTAAATATTATAAGAAATCAGGCCGATGTAATAATAACTAATCTCCAAAAATCCAAACGGGGGTTAAAAATTAAATTTGAGCCATCCGATCTTCAATTAACTTCAGCATATTCATATAACTTAATCAAGGGGGAGAACACTTTAAGAAACTATCAAGATTATTTATTAAACGTTGCCGAAAATTCTGTAATATTTGGTTTTACCGATAGTCAATTTTTACAATATCTTCCTTCTCTTACAAGTCCTTTAATTATTCAATTTTATTTAGCTGATGATGAATATCCTTTTTCTGTTGGTGGTAACCCACCAAAAATTGGATTAGTTAAAATTTTCAATATTACGAAAACTACAGCTGAAATATCATGGGTTTCTACTATTCAAACAACTAGTCAAATTGAATATTCCGATGAATCAACTGAATACAATCAAAAATCTATTCTTAATCCTCGTTATACTTTTAATCATAATATTGTTTTACGAGGATTACATTCACAACTTAATTATTATTTTCGAATAAATGTTATGACCATAGATAATGAAAATTACATATCAAATGATTACACATTTATGACATCCTAGAGGATTAAAGAAACATATACGGAGGAATATATATATAAATGATAATTAAATCATTAAAACAAATTAATGAGTTTGAAGATAGAGGAGTTGCTAATGCTTTAGATCGATACTCCCAAGATCTAAAAGCTGCAAGAGAAGCATATCAAAAAGAAGATCCTGGGTATGGTCCATTGTCTCGACCTGCAATATTCCGAAATCCATCAGCCGCGTATGATAAACATTTAGCTGAGAAAAACGCTTTGGAAAGATTGAAAGCTAGCCTACAAGGTAAGGTGTCACAAGCTGATCAGGATGAACAAAAATTTCAACTTGCTAAAGCTGCCGCTAAATCTTTTCAACCGGAGGTTTCGCAGAAAGTTAAATCTGTAGATTTATCGTCAAGTGCATCTAAAATTAGTAGCAAACTTGGGGAGCATACTCCAAGTTTAGTAGCTGGATCTCTTCTTGGTCTTGCTGCCATTGCGGCTTTGAAAAAAAGAAAACAACATCTTCCATCTCCAAGTAAATATTAAGGCAAATTGATAGAAGAACAACTCGAAAAAATAAAAACTATCATCATATTTTATCCACAGTTAAATATATTCCAGTCACTATTGAAATTGCAGGGGTAGTGATAACTCTTGGAGTTAAAGTTTTTCTTACTCATAAAAAATTACAAAAATTCTAAATAGAGAGGACATATTAAAGTATGATATCTACAAATAAACTTGTTATGGAAGCTAGTGACAGAGTAATACCAAAACATTCTCCATATAGTGTGGATCCAGAAGAAGGGCCACCGGCACATGCGTCACATAGTATTGATCCTGAGCCAAATAAAACTGAATATGTGCCAAAAGACTATTCTCCTCCTAAATCTGATAACTATTTTAATCTACAATCTTTACAACAAGGAACTGCTGGTCAATATTTTACAAAAGCTTTTAAGAATCTTAAACAAAAAAGTGAAGAACAAGCATCTATATTGGGACATAATGTGGCTCGAAAATTAGAAGATGTTGATCCTAAATTAGCTGTTGCTGGTGCAGCAATTGCTGCTGGTCTTGGGGCTTTAGCTCTTCGTAAAAAACTACAAAACTCTAAATAAAGGATGGATAAAGTTGATATGGATATAAATAAAATTATTATGGAATCAATTAAAGCTAGTGACAGAGTAATACCAAAACATTCTCCATATAGTGTGGATCCAGAAGAAGGGCCACCGGCACATGCATCACATAGTGTTGATCCTGAGCCAAATAAAACTGAATATGTGCCAAAAGACTATTCTCCTCCTACGACTGGTGGGTGGTTAGATGATTTAACTAAAACTACTGGAAAGATTAAAGAAACTTTAAGTCAGCAGGGTAGTGCGCTTACGACTTCGGTAGCTAAACACATGGAAAATGCGCGCAAAGAGCGAGCAGCTATTGAACCCAAGAGAGTGCAGGATCTTGTTAATAAGCGTGCTGAAAATGCGCACAAAGAATCTGAAGGAACTGCTGGTCAATATTTTACAAAAGCTTTTAAGAATCTTAAACAAAAAAGTGAAGAACAAGCATCTATATTGGGACATAATGTGGCTCGAAAATTAGAAGATGTTGATCCTAAATTAGCTGTTGCTGGTGCAGCAATTGCTGCTGGTCTTGGGGCTTTAGCTCTTCGTAAAAAACTACAAAACTCTAAATAAAGGATGGATAAAGTTGATATGGATATAAATAAAATTATTATGGAATCAATTAAAGCTAGT
>CAYSWG010000124.1:3187-3354 GCA_964434465.1 uncultured Geobacteraceae bacterium | reverse complement strand
GGATAAAGTTGATATGGATATAAATAAAATTATTATGGAATCAATTAAAGCTAGTATTTTACCTGAAACTTTGGATATTACTGGAGCCACATCTGCTCCTGAACAACCAGAAATTTCTAATACTGTAATTTCAAAACTTGCAAAGAATTTACCTGCTGTTGGTGGAG
>CAYSWG010000124.1:0-3087 GCA_964434465.1 uncultured Geobacteraceae bacterium | reverse complement strand
CCACAGCTGCTGCCCTTGCGGCTGGATTGGGAGCTTTAGCTCTTCGTAAAAAATTAGCAGCCACAAAGGCTACTACACAAAAAACACCTATAGAATCAACGAAAAAAGTTAAAAAATAAGTCAACAACTAGAAGATCCTAGGGTATTATTAATTTGAAATCTTAGGAATTTCCAATCCTACAACAACTCTAAATAAAGGAATTAAAACATGAACATGAACAACATCATTATGGAATCAATTAAAAATATTCTTAAAGAAGAAGCATCTGCACAATCAATTTATAATGAATTTACTGGTGAAGGTTTGCCAAATGCGATAAAAGCAGCAGAATTGGATAACACAATTGCTTCTAAACTTGCAAAGAATTTACCTGCTGTTGGTGGAGCCACAGCTGCTGCCCTTGCGGCTGGATTGGGAGCTTTAGCTCTTCGTAAAAAATTGGCGGCTACAAAGGCGACCACTCCTGTAAAAACCAGACTTAAAAAATAATTTTTTAATCAACGATGGAGGATGGAAATATGTTACTGCGTAGAGTAAATGCGTTATTGGAAACAGAAGTGCCTACTTTTCTTGAGAATCATGGAGACATTCTGTCTGAAGCAATGCTTGCTACTAATAATTTTCAGGAAGATATAAAAACTTCTATTCTAAAGAATCCAGAAGAATTTATTGGGGAAAATGTAGAAGAGACTTATAAAAATATGAGAGTTTTTGCAGAAGTTGCAACCGCTCAATTTATTTCTGAAATTTCTAATCTTTATAATGATGTGATTCAACAGGAAGAATCAATACGAGATAAAGGTATTGCTGAATATTTGTAAGATTAGGATTTAATATGAAAAACTCAAATATGTCATTAACTGAGATAAATACTGATATTCTTGCTAACTTAGCATTAGCAACAACTGCTGGTGTTATTACAGCATCTGCTGCTACTAAATTATATAAAAAATATAAACAAAATAAAATATTAAAGAATTATATTAAGCAAGGAAATAAGAAGCAGCAAAGTAATCTTAGTGATGAAATGCGAGGAATAGTTGCGGATATAATTAATCCTGATATTATAAGACAACTTAAATAGGTTAGAGACATGATATCAATTCGTGATAAATTTTTAATAAACGAAGGGATTCTCAGTTGGATGCGAAATAGCATTTCTAATGTGCTAGGACGAAGACAAATGAATAAGCTTGGGAAACCTAATGAGACAGCTGCTGAAGAAATAGCAAAGATACGAGTGGTGCAGAATAAAATTCCTAAACCAAAAGCCGTTAATTTAGGAATGAAACCATTTAGAAAATAAAAAAATATTATATCGGCAAGATCTTTAAAATAGATCTTGCCGATATAACTTAATTCATTTGTATTTGTGTAATATGACCAAATTGTTTTTCAAGATTTAAGAATTTCCCATCCTGTGTAATTATAAATACTAGTGGTAAATTATTCTTCACCCATGAATATTTTTGATAAATTTGTTCAATATTCGAATCCATGTCTGTTAAGCATATAACCATACTTAACTCATCTTTATTCTCATTCCAAAGTAGTTCTATCTCATCAAATAATTTCTTATGTGATGTTCCGCCTCGTCCCTGATATCCTATATTTGTAAGAAAATTATAAAATGTCAGAATATTATCTTTAGTAAATTCTACTTTTTGGTATATAGTTGTATCATGGATAATAACTTTTACACAAAGAAAATAGTCAAGACTTTGTTCAATTACACTAGAAAATTTTTTTAAATCATTTCGACTAATTGATCTAGAAGTATCGATTCCAATAATTAATACACCAGTTCCTTCTTTACTATCTATAGTTGAATATCCTGGAAGAATAATATTTTGTGGAATAAAATATTTATTAGGACATTTCCAAGTTCGATCATCTGGTTTCATAATTACGTTGATTTTAATTGATTTTTCTATCAATTTTTCCCAAGGAATTTCAATTTTCAAAATTTGATCTAAATAACCTATTAGTTGACCTGGTAAATTTCCTTTAGATTTAAGATTTTCAAATATCGCTCGAGCTTCCATTGTAATTTGTTCTATTATATTTTCTGTATTATTGCCTTCTGGTGGTATAATAACCGTAAACATATACTCGTTATTTTTATTCGAAACCTCAATTATCATATCTGTAAGTTGTTTTATCTTAATTACATGTTGATTATTTAATAACCATTCATATGCTTCTTCAGCTGTGCATTTCGGCGAATTATATTCTAATGTTGGGATTATATTATACTTATTGTCATATGGCGTTATTAAACGTTTAAGTTGTTTAAGAAAAACTTCAATAACATGATCGCATGCGACATTCCATATTATGTGATTTCTATTTTGCTTTCTTATTCCATGTTTGTGTAGAATATGAAGAAGCTCATGGCAGATGATAAACACCAAATTATTATAATGATAATTTGGTTTTATGAGATAAAAATCATTAATATATATTGATCCATTTTCAATTTTAGAACTACCTAAGTCATCTAATTGAACAAACCCCTCTATATATTCATCTAATGGTTTGATATTCCATATAAATTTATTGGCCATCATCCCAAAAAACATTAAGGAATTTGTAAAGAATTGAAATCTAGCTTTTCGAATTAATTGCTCAATTTTAGAATTCATAATTATTATTTTCCTTATCAGAAGTGATATCCACAATTTCTTTTAATGTTGATCTAGTTAGTTCGGGATCTGATTTTTGAAGATGTAATATAATTTTATTAAGAAGATTTTTCTTTCTAAACATTTTTTCAAATTGTCGTAATTCTTTCATCATCATAATTGATAATTCCGGAAATTCTTTCATAAATAACCCAATGAGGTGGGCCATATTTGGTGTAATTTTATCTTGGTCAGTTCTACCTATATAATTAGTCGTTAGGGCATACGCTAATGCATAAGCTTTAACTTGTTCTGAAGGTAGATGATAATTTTGATAATCTGTGATAATTTTAGCAACATCGAAATCTGAATAAATTTTATAATATGTTGTAAATTCTGATGCTGCTTCTTTTCCAACATATCCAGTTCCAATATATAAACATATGTCAGATGTTATAACTT
>CAYSWG010000123.1:0-7769 GCA_964434465.1 uncultured Geobacteraceae bacterium | reverse complement strand
GCTCAGGCTGATTGTAGGCAATCTAACGCGGCGCGAAGACGGGAAGTCCAAGAAGAACAATAAGAACGTCGAATCCTACACGACACTCGAAGGCCTCCCCATAAAGGAGGCTTTTCTTTTTCCGTGATAGGGGGTAATTTCAGCTCCTATTGTCTCTTCATGCCGTATCCCATGTCGTGGGCTGACCCCGTTGCCGCATCGCATCTACGTTGATTGAAATTGCTGACCTCCGAATTCCAGCCCAGATTAAAGGCTTTTCGCATTGACTTTATGAGTCAAAACATGTAACAAATCCATGAAATTGAAGCGTTATGGTGCGCTTGGTCAGAACAGCATCAGGTTGAAAAGTTCTGTTTTTTGTTTGTCACCTTTCTGAGGTTGCAATGTCCGACAACCGGAACCCGGAACAAATTGCCCGTGACCATATTGATGGACTGCTCAAAGAGTCGGGCTGGAAGGTTCAATCCCTTAAAAAGATTGATCTGAACGACGGCATCGGGCAGGCAGTGCGGGAATATCAAACCGATGTCGGCCCGGCTGATTACGTGCTGTTCGTCAACAGGAAGGCCGTTGGGGTAATCGAGGCCAAGCGGGAGGAGGAAGGACACCGCCTGACCGTTCACGAGAGTCAGACGGAAGGGTATGCCGAGGCCAAGCTGAAATGGATCAACAACAAGGAGCCGCTGCCGTTTCTCTATGAAAGCACCGGAGTCATCACCCGCTTCACCGACCAGCGCGACCCTAAGCCGCGTTCCCGCGAAATATTCACCTTTCATCGACCGGAAACGCTGCGTGAATGGTACGAGCAGAAGAAATCCCTCCGGGGCCGTTTGCAGCAGATCCCGCGGCTCAACCCCCATAAACTTCCGGCCAAGGAGTTGAAGCTTCGCGACTGCCAGGAAACGGCTTTGATCGATCTCGACGATTCCTTCCGGGCGGCCCGGCCACGGGCGCTGATCCAGATGGCTACCGGCGCCGGTAAAACCTACACGGCCATTACTGCAATGTTCCGCTTGCTCAAATTTGCCGGAGCCAAGCGGATTCTCTTTCTCGTGGACACCAGAAATCTCGGCGAGCAGGCGGAACAAGAGATGATGTCCTTTGTGCCGTCCGACGACAACCGGAAGTTCACCGAACTGTACAGCGTTCAGCGGCTCAAGACAGCTAACATTCCCAAGGGGACTCATGTCTGTATCAGCACCATCCAGCGGCTTTATTCCATTTTGAAGGATAAGCCTCTCGAAGAGTCCGCGGAAGATATCAATCCTGCCGAACTGGTGTTGCCAAAAGAGCCGTTGCCGGTGGTCTACAGCAAAAAAGTCCCTCCCGAATTCTTCGACTTCATCTTTATCGATGAATGCCACCGCTCCATCTATAACCTCTGGCGGCAGGTGCTGGATTATTTCGACGCCTTCCAGATCGGTTTGACCGCTACCCCTGACAGCCGTGCCATCAGCTATTTCAACCGGAATCTGGTCAGCGAGTACAGCCACGAAAAGGCCGTTGCGGACGGCGTCAATGTGGGGAACGAGGTCTATCTTATCGAGACGAAAATCTCGAAAAAAGGGGGCAAACTCAAGGCCAAACAGCTCGTGGAGAAGCGGGAAACCCTGACCCGCAAAAAGCGCTGGGATCGGCAGGACGAAGACCTGGTCTATTCGGCGAAGCAGCTTGACAAGGAGATCGTCAACAAGGACCAGATCCGGACCGTTCTTACGACATTTCGGGACAAACTGCCGGAAATCTTTCCAGGCCGGAAGGAAGTTCCAAAAACGCTGATTTTCGCCAAGACCGACAGCCACGCCGATGACATTATTCAGATCGTCAGAGAGGTGTTCGACGAGGGGAACGAGTTCTGTAAAAAGCTGACCTACAAGAGCGAGGACGACCCCAAGTCGGTGCTGGCGGCATTCCGCAACAGCTACCACCCGCGCATTGCCGTTACCGTGGATATGGTTGCCACCGGTACCGATGTCCGCCCTCTGGAGTGCCTGCTCTTCATGCGCGACGTGAAGAGCCGCAACTACTTCGAGCAGATGAAGGGGCGCGGTACCCGGACCCAGAATCACGACGACCTGAAGAAAGTCACCCCCTCGGCAGTCAGCGCCAAGACCCACTATGTCATTGTCGATGCCATTGGCGTCACCAAGTCCCTTAAGACCGCAAGTCAGCCGCTGATCACCAAGCCCACTGTACCGCTCAAGGACCTTGCCACCGGCGTCATGATGGGTGTGCATGACGAAGACACGGTCAGCTCCCTGGCCGGGCGTCTGGCGCGGCTCAACAAGCAGCTCACCCTGGCGGAGCAGCAGAAAATCAAGGAGGCCGCCAAAGGGATCGAACTCGGCACCATCGTCGGCAATCTGCTGGAAGCCATCGATGCCGATGCCATTGAAGCGAAGGCGCTGCAACTGGCAGGGAAGAAAAGCGGTGAACCGACCGGTGACCAGCTCAGGCAGGCCCAGGAGCAACTCGTCGGCGCGGTAGCCGGGGTCTTCACCGGCGAGCTGATCGAACTCATCGACAAGATACGCCGCGACAAAGAGCAGACCATCGACCATATCAATATCGACAAACTTGAAAAGGCCGGCTGGGACAAGGAGGCTGCCGTCAATGCCCAGTCCCTGGCCGACGAATTCGCCGACTGGCTGCGGGCAAACCAGGACCGGATCGAAGCCCTGAAGATCTTCTTCAACCAGCCCCAACGCCGCCGGGAAGTGACCTTCAGCCTGATCAAGCAGGTGCACGACGCCCTCCTGGCCGACAAGCGAAGCTTGCGCCGCTGCGGGTCTGGGACGCTTACACGCGCCTGGACAAGTACAAGGGTGGACAGCCTCTTTCCGAACTGACGGCGCTGGTCGCCCTGATCCGCCGGGTCTGCGGTCTGGACAGGAAGCTGACCGCCTATGACGACGTCGTACGCCGCAACTTCCAGAATTGGGTGCTGAAGCGTCATTCCGGGGCCGGGATCAAGTTCAGCGAAGAGCAGATGGAGTGGCTCCGGATGATCCGGGACCATGTCATCAGCTCCATGCACCTGGACCGGGACGACCTGGAACTGGCGCCGTTCGACGGCCAGGGCGGGCTGGGGCGAATGTACCAGCTTTTTGGTGACCGCATGGACCTGCTGATTGATGAACTGAATGAGGTGTTGGTGGCGTGAAGGGGGCGTTCAAAAACCGGGCGCACAAAAGAACCGGGCGCACATCAAGGGCGCACGTCAGTGCGCCCCTACAGGCACGATGGCGGTGGTGTAAGGGCGCACTGATGTGTGCCCGAATGCCCGTGACAAAAATAGGTAAACATGACCTACAACCCGGACATTCACCATCGTCGTTCCATCAGGCTGCATGAATACGATTATTCCGCCGCGGGCGCATATTTCGTAACATTATGCGCCTTCCAGCGGGAATGCCTGTTCGGGGAGATTGTTGATGGGGAAATTGTTTTAAACGAGATGGGAAGAACCGTAGCTGCTGAATGGGAAAAGACGCCTACGATGAGGCCGAATGTTTCATTGGATGTCTTTGCGATAATGCCCAACCATATTCATGGGATATTGTTTGTTCGGGATGATATTGTAGGGGCGCATTGCATGCACCCTGATGATGTCCACATGGGCGCGGATAGGGCGCACGTCGGTGCGGTTGAAACCAGGGCGCACATCAGTGCGCCCCTACGGAGGCAATCGGGTTCTATTGGGTCTATTCTGGCAGGGTTCAAATCCGCGACGACCAAACGCATCAACCAATACCGCAACAACCCCGGTTGTCCGGTTTGGCAGCGCAACTATTATGAACGGGTGATCCGTAACGACCGGGAATTGGCCAGGGCGCGGGAATATATCGTCGACAACCCGATGAAATGGGCGTTGGACAAGGAAAATCCGGCGAATAACCCGTAGGGGCATAAGGAAAAAAGCAGGCGCACGTCGGTGCGCCCCAACAGGAATGACGGCGACAATGTAGGGGCGCACCGATGTGCGCCCTGATGATGTAACGAATTACGACGAAATTGGCGGTGCGATGGATAATTTTGACAATACAGATTTGCCGGTTGGGTGGGTGGCAACGGATCTTAACGAAATAATTGCGCCGCGTCGTGAAAAAGGCTCTCCGTGCCAATATCCTGATTTGCCGTTTATTGGGATGGAGCATGTTGAAGCACATACAATGAAGATTCTTGGAACAGTACCTTCAGGCACAATGCGTAGCAATGCTAATCGTTACTATTCTGGGGATGTGTTGTATGGGCGGTTACGACCATATCTAAATAAAGTCTGTATGCCTGGATCAGAAGGGTTTTGTTCTGCTGAATTTATAGTTTTCCCCAAAAATGACAGCATAGATACCAGCTTCCTGAAATATCGCTTAAACGCGCATGATTTTTGTTCCTTTGCAAGCCACCTGAACGCAGGAGATCGTCCAAGAGTAGATTTTGAACAACTCGGATCTTTCAAAATCCCCCTCCCTCCTTTCCCCGAACAAAAACGTATCGTCGCCAAAATCGAAGAACTCTTCTCCGAACTGGACAAGGGGATCGAAAGTTTCAAGACTGCCCGCGAGCAGTTGAAGGTCTACCGGCAGGCGCTGTTGAAACATGCCTTTGAGGGGAAGCTGACCGCCGCATGGCGGCAGGAGAACCAGGACAAGCTGGAGCCCGCTGACGCCTTGCTGAAGCGGATTCAGACAGAACGGGCGGAGCGCTACCGGCAGCAGGTGAAGGAGTGGGAAAAGGCCGTCAAGGCATGGGAAAAGAGCGGCAAGCAAGGGAGCAAACCGGGCAAGCCGAGCAAGCCAAAGGAGCTACCGCCGCTGTCTGCCGAGGAACTTGCGGAGCTGCCGAAACTGCCGATGGGGTGGGGCTGGGTGCGGTTGTCGTATCTTTCTGAAAAAATCCAGATTGGGCCATTTGGTTCCTTGCTTCACCAAGAAGACTACATTGTTGGCGGCACCCCTTTGATCAATCCAAGTCATATTAAAGGTCAAAGGATTTCTCCAGACTATAATCTGACGGTCTCCTCGAAAAAATTAGCTGAACTTAAGAATTACATTATGAAATTTGGTGATGTTGTTCTAGGTCGTAGAGGAGAAATGGGGCGATGTGCTGTAATTTCTGGAAATGAATCTGGATGGTTGTGCGGGACAGGAAGTCTCTTTGTTAGGCTACTACCTTCATTTAACCCAGATTTTGCTTGCGAAATATTGGGCTCTCAAAGGGTTCGCGCTTATTTATCCTCTTCAAGTATAGGCACTACAATGCAGAACCTGAATAAGAGGATACTTCATGATTTGCCTATTCAACTCTGTAGCCCTAAAGAACAATCAATGGTCATCCAGATTTTAGAGGAACAGTTCTCCTCCCTCGAAAACCTCGACCAAACCATCACCACCGCCCTGCAGCAGGCCGAAACTCTCCGCCAGTCCATCCTGAAAAAAGCCTTCTCCGGCCAGCTTGTGCCGCAGGACCCGAATGACGAACCCGCATCGGTGCTGCTGGCGCGGATCAAGGCGGAACGGGCAGCTGTAGGTGCTCGTTCCAAACACGCTCGAAACAAAAGGCAAGAAACAACGTCAACTACGGGCGGGTCACGGACCGCGCCCTTACAAAAACCCCGCAAAATCCGCACAAAGGCAACGTCATGACGAAGCGGAAATCCACAGCCCAGAGCATCCCAATACAGCATACCGCGCCATTGCTGGGAGACCTGCGCCAATTGATCGATGAGGCGAGACGGTCTGCCGCAACAGCGGTAAATGCTACTTTGACCTTGATGTACTGGCGCATAGGCCGCCGTATCGGCACTGAGCTGTTGCACGGTGGGCGGGCAGATTACGGCGGACAGATTCTCATCGTTTTGGCCCAGGCATTGACCGCCGAGTATGGCAGGAGTTTCAGCGAAAAGAACCTGCGACACATGGTCAGATTTGCTGAGGTTTTTCCTGACAACGGAATTGTCTCGACGCTGTCGAGACAATTGGCCTGGAGCCATTTTCTGGAGTTGATCTACCTCAAAGATCAGTTGGCGCGTGATTTCTACGTTGAAATGGTCACTATCGAGCGGTGGAGCGTCCGCACGCTGCGGGAGCGCATTGGATCAATGCTGTTCGAGAGAACGGCACTATCGAGGAATCCGGAAGAATTGATCCGGCATGAGCTGGATGTCTTGCAAGCCAAGGGTACAGTGGGCCCGCCATTGCTTCTCAAGGATCCATACGTGCTCGACTTCCTGGGATTACAGGACCGTTATCTTGAAAAAGATCTGGAAGACGCCATTCTTCGGGAACTGGAAAACTTTCTGCTGGAACTGGGCGCCGGTTTTTCTTTCGTGGCAAGACAAAAGCGCATTCAGCTCGATAACGACGATTTTTATATTGACCTGCTTTTTTATAATCGCAAACTGCGGCGCCTCGTCGCCATCGACTTGAAGCTGGACGATTTCCGCGCCGAATTCAAAGGCCAGATGGAGTTGTATCTGCGCTGGCTGGCCAAATATGACCAAGAGCCGGGCGACCAGCCGCCGCTTGGCATCATCCTCTGCAGTGGCAAAAAACAGGAGCAGATCGAGTTGCTGGAGCTGGACAAGGCCGGGATTCACGTTGCCGAGTACTTGACCGTGTTGCCGCCCCGAGAGATTTTCCAGCAAAAACTTCATGATGCCATGACGCAGGCCCGAGCGAGGTTAATACATCGAAACGAATCGGAGTAATGCTGTGGGATACCAATCGGCACGCTGGAAAAGAAAGGGTAATTACCTCATAGTGAGGGTAATAATAAGGGGAATAACGTAGGAGCGATCCCGCCGGGTCACCCGAATTAGCGACAGGTAAAACCAGGGCGCGCTGTTGGTGTCGTCCCTACGAAACCCTCCACACCACGGACAAAGGCAATGCAATGACCTCAAACACAGCAACCATCGTCTCCAAAGTCTGGAGCTTCTGTACCACACTCCGTGATGACGGGGTGAGCTACGGCGACTACCTGGAACAACTCACCTACCTCATCTTCCTGAAAATGGCGGATGAGTACAGCCGTCCTCCCTACAATCGCAAAGTGGAAATCCCGCCGAAATACACTTGGCAGACCCTGAAAACCAAGCGGGGCGCGGAACTGGAGGTGCATTACGTCACCCTGCTGCGCGAACTGGGCAAGCAGAAGGGGATGCTCGGGCAAATTTTCACCAAGTCCCAGAACAAGATCCAGGACCCCGCTAAACTTTACCGCCTCATCGACATGGTGGACGACACCAACTGGGTCATGTTGGGGGCCGACGTCAAGGGTGACATCTACGAAGGGCTGCTGGAAAAGAACGCCGAGGACACCAAGTCGGGAGCGGGCCAGTACTTCACCCCCCGCGCCCTGATCCACGCCATGGTAGAGTGTGTCCGCCCGGAACCAGGAAAATCAATAGCCGACCCGGCCTGCGGCACCGGCGGGTTTTTTCTGGCGACCTATGATTTTCTGGTGAAAAACTATCCGCTGGACAAGAAACAGAAAGAATTCCTCAAGCACGAAACCTTTGTCGGCGACGAAATAGTCGCCAATACCCGGCGGCTCTGTCTGATGAACATGTTTCTGCACAACATCGGCGAGGTGGATGGCGACAGCATGGTGTCGCCCAATGATTCACTGGTGGCCGACAACGGCAAGCGGTATGACTACGTCCTGACTAACCCCCCTTTTGGCAAGAAAAGCTCCATGAGCTTTACCAACGACGAAGGCGAGCAGGAGAAGGACGAAGGTGACGGCGATCACGAACGCGAACACGA
>CAYSWG010000122.1:3057-7871 GCA_964434465.1 uncultured Geobacteraceae bacterium | reverse complement strand
CCAGCGCGTTCAACGCCCAGCGTATCAGGCTCATTGCCCAGGGTTACGCGTATACGAAGAATTTGACCTACAAGTTGGAAATTGATCCCCGTGCCTACGCAACCGATACACGGCTGGGACTGCTCGACTCATTCGTAAACTACAAGTTCATGGACGAACTGCAGTTGCTGGTTGGTCAGACCAAGGTCAAGTTCGGCTACTCTTCCATTCAATCTGATGGTGCGCTGATGTTTGTTGACCGTGCACCGTTCATTGGTACTCTGAGTGGCGGGTACGAAATCGGTGCCTTTGTTTATGGCAAGGCATTCAACGGTCTGGTTGAGTATGCTACCTCTTTCACCAACGGTGATGGCCAGACAGCTGCTGCCAGCACCAATCACAATGCTTTCGCTGCACGGGTTGCCGTAAGCCCTCTCGGCGCCATGGCCAACGATGAGCCGGATCTTGCCATCAGTAAAAAGCCTGCATTCAGTGTAGGCGCGAACTACCTCCACAATACCGTGGATGCCGCAGGCTACACTGGCTACGAAACCCTTGCCGGCGATTTGGGTGAGGTGAACAACTTCGGTGTGGATGCCCACTTCAAATGGATGGGTGCTTCTCTCCAAGGTGAAGCAATCTTCTTTGATGCCGATCGGGCCAACGGAACTGACCGTCGTGCCCTCGGCTGGTATGCCCAGGCTGGCTACATGGTTACACCGAAACTTGGTCTTGCGTTTCGCTATTCCCAATACGATCCCAACAGGGATGCAAGCAATGACCTGCAGACCGAGCAGATTGGCGCCGTTTCCTACTACTTTGACAAGCACAACCTGAAGCTGCAGGCTGATGTGGGCAATATCCACAAGCAGATCTCTACCGGCCCGACCGATGATCTCCAGTTCCGGGTACAGGCACAACTCGTTTTCTAGCACAATCCAAACAGTGGCTCTCTTCCCAGAGCCTTCTTCATGGTGGGGGACTTCGCGTCCCCCTTTTTTTATCACCAGCGTAGCAGGCGCACCCTGGATACCTGCCTGCGCGGGCATGACGATAGGTATGCAGCCGAAATACTGTCTGACCGAGACCGTCTCCGGGGAGTTATGTATGGCTCATCCGCCCCTTGTCTGTTTCTCTCCATTCCTTGCTAACGGGTTCTTTCCTGTTGCAGGAGATTTGCTCCCCTCTGACATGCCTGTAACGATAGTGTGGGATAGTGATACAAAAAAACATGTCGGGCGTTGGTGGATGATTGCCGCCAGTTCGCTGCACAAAAGAAGGAGTTGAGTATGAAACTGATGCCGATGGGTGATTACTATGCATGGTATTGTGAATGGTGCGATTCGCGGAACCTGACGCTCTGGACGCGGTTCGAGCAGGGAGAGGTGCGCTGCGGCGCCTGCCATCACACCTTTGCCGCCGTGGGGCAGGACCACGGCGCCGTGGAGCGGGCGCTGGCCAAGGTAATTTGAGTTTGCCGGGTACCATGGGGATGCGTGCATTCGTGCTCTTGGATTCCCGCCTGCGCGGGAATGACAGCCAGGACATGTTTGCGCCACAAGCGCTGGTCATTTCATGATTTCGTAGAGAAAGATGACGATTTCGATGAAGATCAGGATGATAATGGTCCACTCCAGGCGCGAGGCCCGCCGGGCGTGGCTCAGACTGGTGAAAACCTGGGTGATGTCAAGCAGGGTTTCCGATTTGTGCCGGATTTCGCTGTAGCGCTGGCTCAGTTCGAAGATGTTGGCCAGGGTCAGGTACAGTTGGTCAGCCTGTTCGCTGTCCCAGGTGCTGTCCGGTTTATCCAGTACCATGACATGGGCCAGGGAAGCATATTTGAAAGAGAGAATAGAAGAAGCCATGCGGGCGAGACGTTTGTCAGTGATGGTCAGCCAGCCCTGTTCCAGGCGGGTCAGGAAGCTTTCAATCTCGTCGAAGACCTGGTCCAGGCGCTCTTCTATTCGCTCCAGCGCCACGGACTTGGCGATGACGAAGGAAATGATATCGCGAAACACCGGGGAATAGGCGGGAAGTGTCGCCGAATCATTGTTGACGAACATGGTGCTGCCAGAGCGGATGTGCAGGGTGTACTCATCACTGAACCGGGGTGTGGTCACATCCTGGAATGCATCGCTCACGGCGCTGATCCTCCGGCAGAACTCACGGATTGTTTCCGGGGGGCAGTCAACAAATACCAGGGCGCCGAAATAGTACAGGTATACGAGCGGATCCTGTCCGCTGTCCGCTGCCGGGGGTCTGAGTGCCGTTGGTGCCAGGAGCATGGGCTCTTCCCACCGGTAGCGCCGGCTGATATCCAGGCGCGTTGCCAGCCTGTTCAAGTCAAGTTCTCCCCGCAGGGCGTAGCCGGAAAATGCACTCTGGCGCATACTTTCCCCCATTACCCGTTGTGTTCAGCCAGATGTTCGGCGACCAGTGTCGCCGTATGGGCAACCCGCACGCTGTTGCCTTCCGTCATTCCCCCCTGGAGCTGCATCATGCAGCCTGGACAGTCGACTGCCACGGTGGCAACACTGCTGGCAGCGACTGCTTCCAGTTTCTTCCTGAGAATCTCTGCGGAAATTTCCGGATACTTGAAGGCGTAGGACCCGCCAAAGCCGCAGCAGGTGTCACTGCCGGCCATTTCCACAACCGGTTTGCCGGTCAGGTGTTCCAGGATCTGGCGGGGCTCACGGTAAACGCCGCAGCCCCGCTTCAGGTGGCAGGCGTCGTGGTAGGTGACCGGCCCGGTCGCGTCTTCCTGCGCGGTTGTGCCCATGGTGCGGGCCACCAGTTCGGCAAAATTGAGAACCTTGGCTGCCAGGCTCAGGGACTGCCCGGCGCTGCCGGCTTCTCCGGCAAGCAGCTTCGGGTAATCATGCTTCAGGGATACCGTGCAGGTGGGGCAGATGGTGACGATATGGTCGGCCTGCTCGGCCATGAGTACCGCCGTGTTGAGACGGGCCACGTCCCGGGCCACGTCCGGCTCGCCCGCATAACGCGCCGGAATACCGCAGCAGAGTTGCCCCCGGGGGAACGAGACCCGGTAGCCGAGTCGTTCCAGGCTTGTCACCGTGTCCCGGCACAGCCCGGGGAACACGAAATCCGCCAGGCAGCCGGAAAAGAACAGGACGTGCTCTGTCCCGGGCGCGATCGGGGTGTCGCGGGGAGGGTCATCGGCAACCAGGTCCCGAAACGGCCGCTCGGCAATGGGCGGCAGGGAACGATCTCCCCGGCCGCCGCCAAGGACCAGGGGCAGGTGGCGAATGCGGCCATCCCGCCCCTGAAAGGGTTTCTGGGCGAAATAGGCGGCACGGAGGGCGGCGTGGAAGAGGGCGCGATTTTTCATGAAGGTGCCCAGCACGGCTTTCTGGGCCGGCAGTCTTGCCGCACGAGTGCGCAGGTCGAGGATGAGCCCTTCGATGTCGATGCCCGCGGCGCACACCTCATTGCAGCGCCGGCAGCCGATGCAGAGACCGAGGATGTCCCGGGCGTTCCCCTCCCCATGGAAGAACGGGGTGAAGACCAGACCGATGCCGCCCACATACACGTGACCGAAGACGTGGCCGCCGACAATTTCGTAGACGGGGCAGACATTGGCGCAGGCGCCGCATTTGATGCAGTGTAGTGCTTCACTGAAGCGCGGGTGACGGGCCAGCTCCAGCCGGCCATTGTCCAGGAGGACGACATGCAGGTTCTTTCCTGGCGCCGGTCCGTTGAGCAGGGACACATAGGAGGTGATCTTCTGGCCGGTGGCGTTTTTCGGCAGCATGGTGATGATGTCCAGTGCTTCGGCGAGGGAGGGGACGATTTTTTCCAGGCCGATCAGGGCGATATGGGTCCGGGGCAGGGTGGTCACCAGGCGGGCATTGCCCTCGTTGGTGACCAGGCCGATAACGCCGCTGTCGGCAATGGCCACGTTTGCGCCGGTGATGCCGACCGTGGCAGTGAGGAAGCCGTCCCGCAGGGTTTCACGGGCCGTGGCCACCAGGGTGGGGATGTCCGGCGGGCAGTGACGGCCGGTGGCCCGGGAGAAGAGTTCGGCAACTTCGTCGCGGCTTTTGTGGATGGCGGGCATGACCATGTGGGAAGGCCGCTCACCCGCCAGTTGAATGATCCATTCGCCCAGGTCGGTTTCCAGGCAGCGGATGCCGGCCTGTTCCAGTGCCCTGTTGAGATGAATCTCTTCGGAGGTCATGGACTTGGCCTTGATGACGAAGTCGGCTTCTTCGCTGCGGATGATCTCCAGGATGGTGCGGCAGGCGTCTGCCGGGGCCGGGCAGAGGTGCACGGTGGCGCCGCGGGCTTCCGCCTGGCTCCGGAACCGGTCCACCAGCGTCGGCAGTTCCTGCAGGGCCGTCGCGCGGAACGAAGCGATCCGTTCGCGCAGTGCCGGGAAATCGGTGTCGGCAAAGGCCCGTTCCCGGGCTATCGGGTACTGTGCGGCAAAATTGGCCAGGGCCTGGCGGAGAAACCGGTCGGCGATCTTCTCCCGGATGATTTTTCGAGTCATGGTCAGCTTCCCTCCAGGATCAGGATATGCAGTTCCTTGGGGCCATGGACGCCGATGGTCAGCACTCGTTCAATGTCGGCGGTGCGACTGGGGCCGGTGGTCAGGGACAGGTAGGCGCCGGGAGCGCCGTCCAGGCGCCCGGCCAGGATGTCCGCAAGGGCAGGCAGATCGGCGACAATGGTCGAAGCGCGGAGCAGGACCAGGTGTACCGGCGGCAGGGCGCTGACGCTGCGGCTGTCCGGGTCGGAAAGGTCGAGGAGCAGGCTGCCCGTTGCGGCGATCCCGGCTTCCGCCTGACTGATTCCGGTGGCGGCGTTCCGGT
>CAYSWG010000122.1:0-3047 GCA_964434465.1 uncultured Geobacteraceae bacterium | reverse complement strand
AACGAACTGCAGATCGCCAAGTTCGTGGGCGAGCGCCGCGGGCAGAACTGATGCCGCCAGGGGCGGCGTTGCGTGGACACGGATATGGGCAGCCGCGTCCTCCAGGGATTGGCAGCGCCGGACAACGGCGCCGACCGCTTCGGCGGCCATCTGGAATTGCACGATCATGGGTTCCTCGCCGTGTGCCTGTTGTGCTGAAAGTGACTACCCCTTCACTGCTAGTGATGGTACAGTATCTGCCATGAAAAGCAATGAAGGGCAGTCAGCCGAGCACCTGTCCGGCTCCGTGGAGCGGGTTACCTTTCACAGCGAGGAAACGGGTTTCTGCGTGCTGCGGGTCAAGGTCCGCGGTCGGCGGGAGTTGGTGACGGTGATCGGTTCCGCGGCTTCCATCACCGCCGGTGAATACGTGGAATGTCTGGGTTTCTGGCAGAATGACCGGGCCCATGGGCTCCAGTTCAAGGCGGAGCGCCTGGCGGCCGTGCTGCCCGGCACCGTGGAAGGGGTTGAGAAGTACCTGGCCAGCGGCATGGTCAAAGGGATCGGTCCCCACTTCGCCAAGACCCTGGTCAAGGCCTTCGGTGCGGAGGTGTTCTCGGTCATCGAAACCAATCCCCTCCGTCTGCTGGCCCTGCCGGGCATCGGCCGGAAACGCATGGACATGGTCACCAGTGCCTGGGCAGAACAGAAGGCGGTGCGGGAGATCATGGTCTTTCTCCAGTCCCATGGTGTAGGTACGGCCCGGGCGGTGCGCATCTACAGGACCTACGGCGACGAGGCCATCCTGAAGGTAACGGAAAATCCCTACCGGCTGGCCCTGGATATCCATGGCATCGGCTTCAAGAGCGCCGACCTGATCGCCCAGCGCCTGGGCATTGCCCGGGACTCTCTGATCCGGGCCCGGGCCGGGGTGCGCCATGTGCTGCAGGAACTGTCCGGCGATGGCCACTGTGCCTGGCCCCGGGATGACCTGGTCGAGGCGGCGGTGAAGTTGCTGGAGATTGCCTCCCCGATTCTTGAAGAGGCGATCCAGGATGAGATAGGAGCGGATACTCTGGTGCGGGATGTGATCGCCGGTCGGGAGTGCGTTTTCCTGGCTCCCCTGTTCCGGGCCGAACAGGGTGTTGCCGGTTCCATTACCCGGTTGATGCTCGGGCTGCCGCCCTGGCAGTCCATTGATGTGGACAAGGCAATCCCCTGGGTGGAAAAGCGGACCGGCCTGACCCTGTCAGCTTCCCAGCGCAGTGCCGTAACGTTGGCTCTGACGACGAAAGTGGTGGTCATCACCGGTGGTCCCGGTGTTGGCAAGACGACGTTGGTGAACAGCATCCTGACCATCCTGAAGGCGAAACAGCTGCGTATCACCCTCTGCGCGCCCACCGGCCGGGCGGCGAAGCGCTTGTCCGAAACCACCGGTCTGGAAGCAAAGACGGTGCACCGGCTCCTGGAATTCGATCCTCAGACCTTCGGCTTCAAGCGGGGCAGGGACCTGCCCCTGGAATGCGACCTGCTGGTACTGGATGAATCGTCCATGGTGGATGTGGTGCTGGCCAACCGGCTGCTGGCGGCTGTGCCCGATCATGCCGCCCTGATCATGGTCGGCGACGTGGATCAGCTGCCGTCCGTGGGGCCGGGTGCGGTGCTGGCAGATATCATCGATTCCGGGGTGGTGCCGACGGTGCGGCTTACGGAGATCTTCCGTCAGGCTGCCACCTCCCGCATCATCGTCAATGCCCACCGCATCAACAGTGGTGAGCTGCCCCTCGGGCAGCAGGGCCACGGGTTGAGCGATTTCTATGTCATCCCTGCCGACACCCCCGAGGAAATTCATGCCAAGCTGCTGCAGGTGGTCACCGAGCGGATCCCGAAGCGGTTTGGCCTGCACCCGGTGCGGGACATCCAGATCCTGACTCCCATGAATCGCGGCGGCCTGGGCGCCCGGGCTCTCAATGCCGATCTGCAGCAGCACCTGAACCCTGCGGCGGAGCCTCGGGTAACCCGTTTCGGCAGTACCTTTGCACCCGGTGACAAGGTGATCCAGACGGAGAACAATTATTCCCGGGAAGTGTTCAACGGCGACATCGGCTGCATCAGCCAAGTGGATGAGGATCTGGGGGTGCTCCGGGTTGATTTCGACGGCCGCAGCGTTGAATACGAGTTCAGCGATCTGGATGAGCTGTCCCTGGCCTATGCCACCTCCAACCGGGGCTCCGAATACCCGGCCGTGGTGATCCCCCTGGCCATGCAGCACTACCTGCTCCTGGAGCGTAATCTCCTCTACACGGCAGTGACCAGGGGCAAGAAGCTGGTAATCATCATCGGTCAAATCAAGGCCATGGCCATGGCGGTAAAGAATAAGCGGGCAACGAAACGGGTCAGCACGCTGGCCGAGCGACTGGCCGGACGGATGGGGTGAGCGGGTCATGCTGCCGGCTGCCGTTCCCTGCCAACCCGGGTGCGGAGCAGTTTAAGGAAATTCACCGTAACATGCTGGTGAATGAGGGCCTGGGTGCATCGGTAAAGCCAGCGGCGCAACCGGGATGGTTTCGTGCCTCCCAGGATGAGTGGGCAGTAGTCGCTTACCTGGATAGTCACCAGGGTTCCGGTTGTTCCGGGTTCCACGGTAAAGGTGAGCATCCCTCTGGAGCATTCCCCTGGCTGAACCAACACGCCGCCGGCAATGCTCAGGGTTGCCGCCTGCAAATGCTCTCCAGGGGAGTATTCGGGGCCGGTGAAGATGAGCAGGCTGAGCGGCGAGCCGAGCAGGGTAAAGGAAACAGCTCCGGGAGCTGCTTCCGGCCTGACCAGTGACCAGGTACAGTGACGGACAAAAGCAAGATAGCTTTCAACCAGTAGCTCCGGGGAAAGATCGGCTGCTCTGTACTTGTCAAGATGGACGCTTTGACTGGACAGCACGGCAGCACCGTCTAGAGGCAGGTCTTCGCTGAGTATGGCGTTATCAGGTGGTGTCTCCCTGGTCATGGGTTCTCCGTAATCCCTGTGGCAGATCGGTCAGCTGTCTGCAGTTACGCCATGGCGACCCTTCT
>CAYSWG010000121.1:4451-7913 GCA_964434465.1 uncultured Geobacteraceae bacterium | reverse complement strand
AAAGGACAGGGATGCCTCCATGGCGTGAATCACGGCGATGCAGTACCAGGGAACCCCCAAGGGATCGCCCACTGCAGCATAGCGCTCCCGGTTTGCCTGCAGCGTGCCGACTATCTTCTCAACACCTGCAGCCTTTTCCCCGCGAATCCGGCAGGTATCGAACAGCCGCCGGTATTCTTCGGCCAATGCTTTGCTGAATGGAATTTTTGCCATGCCCTCACCCCGCTCTTTGCACTGATGCCTGGAGTAGCCCCGTCATTGTGTCAGGACCCTGCATTAAGCATAACAAACCGACAGGAATGTCAATCGGCGCCATGCCCCTATCTGCAGGAGGCAGAATGGAAACAAGTGACTCGCTGCCGAAAACTTATTATTTTCCCCACAAATTACCTGGTGTGTGCTAAGGTCTGCCTGCTTTTTCAGCTTGGTACTCTCCAGAAATCTTTAGGGATCCTTGGTTTTTCGTGCAGACAACCCCCGGCACACAGCGCCGGGACAGGAGATTTCATGGACATTACAGTACGCGGTAACGATATAGACAGGGCATTGCGGGACCTGAAGCGCACTCTGCAGAAGGACGGTTTTTTCAAGGAAATCAAGAAGAGGAACTATTACGAGAAACCTTCAGTAAAGAAAAAACGGAAACAGGTTGAGGCCGAGCGACGGCGCAGGAAAGCCGCGCGGCGCCGCTATCCCGAGCGGGAATAACAAAATGTGCCCCAGAGAAATATTAGTGTTGACACGGCGCGGACAAAACTGGTACGGTGCAAAAGCGTCTGCGGAATAAACCGTAGTGACGAAAATCAACATGAAGTAGTAACAGGAGAAAGAAAGTACATGGTAAAAGGTACGGTAAAGTGGTTCAATGACAGCAAGGGTTTTGGTTTTCTCGAGCAGGAGAATGGCGGCGATGTGTTCGTGCATTTCTCGGCCATTCTGGGCAACGGCTTTAAATCCTTGTCTGAAGGCGACGAGGTTACTTTTGAAGTGGTACAGGGTCCCAAGGGACTCCAGGCCGCAAACGTAAACCGAGTATAAATTCGGCAACAACAGCTACTGTTGTTTGGAAGCCCCGGTCTTGGCCGGGGCTTTTTTTATCCGGGCAACCCTCCCTGTCCGATCAGTCCCGGTAGGTATCGGGCAGAACCTTTTCCCGGCGGACCAGGTCCAAGACTTGGACAGGAAACGGCACACTGACCCGAACGCGTTGATTGGGATGGGCTACCAACACGGGCGTTCCGTCGGCGCAGGAAACCATGGATCCCAGGGTCATTTGGTGGTTGCGCATCTCCGGCCCGACAAATTCCACCACATCCCCGTCGCAGAGCCTGTTTCGCACCTCCAGAACAGCCACACCACCTTCCAGAAGTTCCTCAACAATTCCTACAACATCATGGCTGCGCACATACGCCGTTTCGTATTCACGATCATCGGCACCCGGCTTACCCAGGAAGAACCCGGTCGTATAGCCGCGATGGCTGATTTTCCCCAACTCCGCAAACCACTCCTCCTTGACGGCAAAACGCTCCGGCGCTTCACGGTACCGATCCAGCGCCTCACGGTATACCCTGACAACCGAAGCAACATAGTGAATGCCTTTCATGCGCCCCTCGATCTTCAGGGAGTCAACTCCCAGGGCCAGCAGTTCCGGAAGACAGGGCAGCAGACACAGATCCTTCGCATTAAAGATAAACGTCCCCCGGTCATTTTCCATTACCGGGAAATAGGTACCCGGTCGCTGCTCTTCCATCAGGGCATAATTCCAGCGACAGGGGTGGGCGCAATTACCCTTGTTGGCATCCCGTTCAGCCATGACACTGGAAAGCAGGCAGCGTCCCGAATAGGAAATGCACATGGCGCCATGGATAAATACTTCCAGTTCCAGGTCGGTGTGCGCCCTTATTTCGCCGATGGACGCACAGGACAATTCCCTGGCCAGGTTGACCCGCGTCACTCCCTGCTGTTGCCAGAACCGGACGCTGCGCCAGTTAGTGGTATTAGCCTGGGTTGAAAGATGGATGCTCATTCCCGGTGCCACCTCACGGACCAGATCAAGCACACCGGGATCGGCAACGATTATCCCATCGAACGGAATGGCGGCAACCTCCGCCAGGTAGCGCTCAATCCCTGCCAGATCTGCATTGCCGGCAAAAATGTTCAGCGCCAGATACACCTTGACCAACCGTTGGTGGGCATACGCCACAGCAGCAGTCAATTCTCCGGCGGAGAAATTGTCTGCCAGGCTCCGCAGACTGTATTCCTCGCCGCCAAGGTAGACCGCATCCGCACCATAGTGAACAGCTACCCGCATTTTTTCAAAATTCCCCGCCGGAGCGAGAAGCTCAGGTATCCGCATCCATTAACCACCTTTCACCATACGCAACGTAACGCCGACCAATCCGTACCGGCAACGGCACTCGCCGAAACCTGCCGAAACCAGGTTTATTCTTGACAACACGGCCATTTAGCTTTACACATAAAACCAATTTCAAGGGGGAACAATGGGTCCCGCACAACGCCGCATTGCCATGGCTTCCCTGCTGCTGCTCACAGCATGCGTCAACCAGGAAGCCGTGGTACAAAGACAGGACGCGCTTGAGTCCCGCTTGGAAGTCTTTGCCAAGGGGAACAGCCTCACCGGCCGGCAACTGCAGGAACTGCAAACACAGCTGGCTCAGCTGCAGGAACAGGTCAGGACCGCCGAACTGCGCATGGTCATCCTGCAGGAGAACGTCACAAAGCTGACTCCGGCACCGGCCGCAACCGTACCGGAACGGCAACCCGAGCAGCACCATGGCGCAGCCGAGAAAATCGAACTGGTTAACGAAGACGACCCTTCCGGCGGACAATCTCGAGTCGATGACCGTACGGAAGCATACATGAAGGCGTTCGGACTGTACAGCGCCAACCGCTACGGAGAGGCAATCGAGGCGTTTACCGGCTACGTGAAGCGCTATCCCCACTCGGATTACGCAGCCAACGCCCAATACTGGACGGGCGAATGCTACTACAGTATCGGTGATTTCGCCAAGGCGCTTGATGCCTTCAAGAAACTGACGGACAACTACCCGGGGGACAAGAAAGTTCCCGATGCCATGCTGAAGACCGGGTACACGCTTTTCTCACTGAAACGTCCCCGGAATGCAACCGCTGCCCTGCAGGCCCTCATTGCACGATACCCGGCCAGTCCGGCAGCAACCAAAGCCCGTGAACGACTAGTCCATCAGGAATAACCGCACCGGTCGCCGTTCAGCCGCCCCACGCCGACCGGTGCGAACAGTAACCAGCCCAATGGCTATCATGGCAACATCACAGACGAACCTGACATAACCGTGTATAAGGTGCCTGCCAATAACCCCGTACGTCATGAGGTGTCTATGAAAAATCTCGCTTTCGCTGTACTGCTGCTCCTGACCGCTCTGGTCATTACCCGCCCGGCAACGGCTCAAAACGAACAACCGA
>CAYSWG010000121.1:0-4441 GCA_964434465.1 uncultured Geobacteraceae bacterium | reverse complement strand
CGCTACGTCATCCAGCAGGGGGATACCCTCTGGGGGATTTCCGAACGGTTCATCAAGGATCCCCATTATTGGCCCAATCTCTGGGCACGCAACCAGAAAATCACCAACCCGCACCTTATTTTTCCGGGACAGCGCCTGCGCATATTCGCCGACCGCATTGAAATAGAAGACGCAGTCTCTGCGCAGCCTGATGGCTCCCCCGCCACCGACGCCGGACCCGGCATCCCCGAGGTGCCCTTCATTGTGAGCGGCACGGAAGGATATCTCCTGGAAAACGGCATTGAACCGGCCGGCACCATTATCAAGACCAACAATGACCAGTTGATCGTCGGCGACAATGACCCCGTCTACACGGATATCGGCACCGCCAGCGGCGCCAGGGCGGGTGACCGTTTTGATATCTACAAAACGGTGAAGACCGTCAGGCACCCCTTGACCGGCGAAACCATGGGAACAAAACTGTTGCCGCTGGGCACCCTCGAACTGATCGCCATGGAAGAGAAAAGTTCCCGGGCAATGGTGACCAGATCCAGCCTGGAAATCGGCGCCGGCTCCCTGCTGCTCCCCCACCAGGACCGGCAACGAACGGTCTTGCTCAAGGCAGCCCGGGTGGACCTGGACGGCTCGATCATCGAATCCCGCATGGGAAACTACACCATTGGCGACTCCGATGTCGTCTATCTGGATCTGGGCAGCAGCCATGGACTCCAGACGGGCAACATGCTCTATGTGGTGCGTAATCCGAAACCACAACCTGATCACCTGCAGCGTGATGCGGAACCCTTGCCCCTCGAAGTCGTCGGCGCACTGGTTGTCATAGAAACCGCTGAAAAAACCTCCACGGCCCTGGTTGTCAAGAGCGCCAAGGAACTCCATCTTGGAGACAAGGTCAAGCTCTTCAAGAACTGACCCTCACCATCCAGGGGCCGGCATGGCAGTCGGCCCCTTTTTTCATCCCTATGGAAGACTACTACTGGATCGCGCTGCGCACCATGCCCCATGTGGGCAACATCACGTTCCGACGGCTGATTGACCAGTTGGGCTCCCCACAGCAGGTACTTTCCGCAACGGAAGAGCAGCTTTCCACTTTGAGAGGCATTTCTTCGGCGGCTATCACTTCCCTGCTGCACCACAGCCCCCATGAAGCAGCGGAGCGGGAGTGCCGTGCCCTCGTCCGGTCCGGGGCACGCATCGTAACCCTGCAGAGCCCCGAGTATCCCGAACTTCTGCGGCATCTGACCGACGCACCACCCTACCTTTACGTCAAAGGGACGCTCAGGAACCTGCAGCCGGCAATCGCCATGGTCGGCTCGCGCCGGGCTTCGGCCTATGGTCTGGCAACCACGGAAAAAATTGCCCGGGACCTTGCTCGCTGCGGTGTTACGGTCGTTTCCGGCATGGCGCGGGGCATTGATGCCACGGCACATCGGGCCTGCCTGCAGGAAGGCGGCGAGACGGTCGGTGTACTTGGCAACGGCATCGATGTGGTCTATCCCCGAGAAAACCAACGCCTTTTCGACGAAATGACACGGAAAGGCGCGATAGTCTCCGAGTTCCCCCTGGGCACCCTGCCCCTGGCGGAAAACTTCCCCAGGCGCAACAGGATTATCAGCGGCATGGCAACGGGCGTCCTGGTCGTGGAAGCTGCCGAAGGAAGCGGATCGCTCATTACCGCCCAGTGCGCCCTGGAGCAGGGTCGTGACATATTTGCCGTTCCCGGCGCCATCCACGCGGCAACCAGCCGCGGCACAAATCGGCTTATCAAGGAAGGCGCCATACTTGTCGAATCCGTGACCGATATCCTTGCCGAGTTGTCTCCGCGACAGCTGCCCCAGGTTGGGGAACTCCCCACACCGCTCCGCAGGGGGTTGTCACCCCGGGAAGCTGCGGTCTACTCATGCCTGTCCGCCACGCCTCTCCATCTGGATGAGATCGTTACAAAATGCGCGTTGACAGCCGGGGAGGTTTCGGCTATTTTACTTCGATTTGAGCTTGACGGGGTTGCGGCACAGTTGCCCGGCAAGCAGTTTTCGGTGCTGTGATCCACGCAAGGCCCCACCAACGGCAGTGCAACAGTGTTACCAGTATCCCTACAATACGGTGAGTCTATGCCCCAACACCTCGTTATCGTCGAATCGCCCGCAAAAGCACGAACCATTGAGAAATTTCTCGGCAAGGACTACAAGGTCCTTGCTTCCTACGGTCACGTCCGGGCACTTCCCAGCAAACAGGGGTCGGTCAATACGGAAAACAATTTTGAACCCAAGTATGCCGTGCTCCCCGAAAGCAAAAAGCACATCCAGGCCATAAAAAAAGAGCTGAAGAATTCCGCCTCCCTCCTCCTGGCGACTGACCCCGACCGGGAAGGTGAGGCAATATCCTGGCATCTGCTGGCCGCCCTTGAACTCGACCAGAAGAGTACTTCCCTGGAGATCAAGCGGGTGGTATTCCATGAAATCACCAAGGATGCCATCATTCATGCGGTCAAGCATCCCCGTGACATCTCCCTGGATCTCGTGGACGCACAACAGGCCCGCTCCATCCTGGATTATCTGGTCGGCTTCAACCTCTCTCCTTTCCTCTGGAAAAAGATCCGTTACGGTCTGTCCGCCGGGAGGGTGCAGTCGGTGGCCCTGCGCTTGATCTGCGAACGGGAGAAGGAGATCGCCGCGTTTGTCGAGCAGGAGTACTGGACCATAAGCGCCAGCCTGGAAAACCATGCCGGCCAAGGTTTCAAGGCCAACCTGATCCAGTTCAACGGCAAGAAACTGGGCAAATTCGACATACCCGACAGGGATGCCGCCGAAGCAATCCACAAGGTCCTCATTACCGAGGCCTGCCGGGTTACCCGGCTGAGCAAGACGGAAAAAAAACGGAACCCTTCGCCGCCATTCACCACGTCGACCCTGCAGCAGGAAGCGGCAAGAAAGCTCGGGTTTTCCGCAAAGAAAACCATGGCAACGGCGCAGAAACTCTACGAAGGCATTGCACTAGGCAGCGAGGGCGCCGTTGGCCTCATCACCTACATGCGAACGGACAGCGTCAATCTTTCCAACCAGGCCCTGAAAGAGGCGCAGGCACTCATCGGCGTCATGTTCGGCCCCGAGTACGCATTGGCCAAGCCGCGCCATTTCAAGAACAAGTCAAAGAACGCCCAGGAAGCCCATGAAGCGATCAGACCCACCTACCTGGCAAAGACACCGTCTGAACTGAAAAAGTTCCTGACCCCGGATCAGTTCAAACTCTATGAACTTATCTGGAAACGCACCATCGCCAGCCAGATGGCGGAAGCCCTCCTCGATCAGACATCAGTTGACATCGCCGCAGGTGACAAGTCCCTCTTCCGGGCCTCGGGCAGTGTCATCCGCTTCCCCGGTTTCATGAAGCTCTATATCGAGGGCAAGGACGACGACACTGAGGAAAAGGAAGGGGTGCTGCCGCCACTTGCCGAAGGCGAGGATCTCAAACTGCTCGAACTGCGCCCCGAGCAGCACTTTACCCAGCCACCGCCCCGTTATACGGAAGCGTCGCTGGTCAAAACCCTGGAAGAGTATGGTATTGGCCGTCCTTCCACCTACGCCAGCATACTCAATACGCTTATCGAACGGAAGTATGCCGTTTTGGATAAAAAGCGCTTTGTCCCCCAGGATACGGGCATGGTCGTCAACGACCTGCTTACGGTCGATTTCCCCAAATACGTGGATTACCACTTCACCGCTGGACTGGAGGAGGAGCTGGATCAGGTTTCCCGAGGGGAGAAACAGTGGAAGCAGGTACTAAGTGAATTCTGGGGGCCATTCATCAGTCAGATGGGTGAAAAGCTCAAGGAACCGAAGCGCGTCAAGGAAATTGGCGAATCCTGTCCGGAATGCGGCAAACCTCTGGTGGAAAAACTGGGTAAACGGGGCAAATTCATTGCCTGCTCCGGGTTCCAGGATGGCTGCCGCTACACGCGGGCCCTGGAAAAAAGTTCCGGCGAGGAGACGAGCGAACCGGTGCTTTCAGAGGAAACCTGCGAAAAATGCGGCAGTCCGATGCTGGTCAAAGATGGTCGTTACGGCAAGTACCTGGCCTGCTCCTCCTACCCGGCCTGCAAGAACATTCAGCCGTTGGTCAAACCGAAAGGAACCGGCATCACCTGCCCGGAATGCGGCAGTGGTGAACTGACCGAAAAGAAATCCCGCTACGGAAAATTCTTCTACTCCTGCAACCGCTATCCCGAATGCACATTTGCCCTCTGGGATCCACCCGTTGCCACCCCCTGCCCCCAGTGCGGCTTTCCGGTCATGGGCCAGAAAACCTACAAAAGGGAAGGTTCCTTCCTGAAGTGCCCCAAGTGCGAGCACAAGGTCAAACCGGACAGTTCCGACGAGGCATCGTGAGCGAACGTCAGGTAACCATCATCGGCGGCGGCCTGGCAGGTTGTGAGGCAGCCTGCCAG
>CAYSWG010000120.1:0-8005 GCA_964434465.1 uncultured Geobacteraceae bacterium | reverse complement strand
CGTGCACGGGAGAGGGAGAGAGAAAGAAGGAAGTAGGTATAGTTCTCATCTCTCTATACCTTCCTGTCTCTGTCTCCCCTCCCCACTTGCTTTCACTCACTCTCTCCCCCAGGCGGCCCCTCCGGCCCCTCAGGCCCCTTACCCCTCCGTGCCCTCAGGCGCATACCCTAAGCTGGGAAAACGCGCTGCGGGTAAGGGGCCGTACCTCGACCCGGCCCCTTCCGGCCCCTTCCGGTCATCTGGGCCGCGCCCCGGCGACCCGCCGCCGCGGAACATCTCTCGGTGCGCCGCTATATTCCACGCAGGTTCGTGTGGTACAGATGAACTGCGGCCCGGAGTGGCCGCGCACAGACATAGCCCGTAGGAGCGACCGGAACCGTAGGAGAGGCGGTGAGGCCAGCAACAGAGGAGTGACCCATGCGCTCAGAAGAAGAGTGCGCCCCTGCCCACGACAGCAGAGGCGCGACCCGCAAGGAGTACGGCAATCGTACTCGGAGGTCAGCCGAGTACGACATCAACCCCGCGCCGGTCGTCGAGCGTGCTCTCGACTACTACGACAAGGGCCTCACGCTCATCCCGGCGCACGGCATCACCGCAGACGGCTCCTGTACATGTGGCAAGCCCGCATGCTCCGGCCCTGGTAAGCACCCTCGTATTGCGTGGGCTGGCTACACCAAGCACCGCCCCGAGCACGAACTGGTCGCGGACTGGTTCTCCCAGATGCCCGGCTCCAATGTCGCCTCCGTAACCGGGGCTGTGTCGGGCGTGACGGTCATCGACATTGACGGACCCGAAGGCGAAGACGCGCTCGCCGCAGCCGGTATCGTCCTCCCGGTCACCCCGACCGTCATCACCGGGCGCGGAAGGCACTGCTACTTCGAGTACGACTCGAGGCTCGCGACCTGCGTCGGTGTTCTCCCGCACGTGGATGTCAGGAACGACGGTGGTATCGCGCTGCTCCCGCCCTCGATGCACCACAGCGGTATTCAGTATTGCTGGGCGGACGGCCTCGAGTTGGGTGAGGTTGCACTCGCTCGCGTACCGGAGGACTTCGTCGCTCTGTCGACGGCGAGCGGGGCAGGTCCCAAGCCCAAGACCGAGCGCACCCTGCTCGAGCAGGCGATGGCCTCGGTGTCGGGCGGCAACCCGGCGAGGCTCGTCGACGAAGTCGCCCACTGGACCGAGCACGTTGAGGCAGCGGTCCTCGAGGGTACGGGTCGCAACAACGCACTTAACGAGGCCGCCTACGCGCTCGGCGGGCTTGAGCACCTCGGCCTCGACCGCAGCGAAGTCCACGACCGGCTTGCGTCCTTGCTAGTGTGCAGCGACTTCTCCGAGCGTGAGTTCGAAGCAACGTTCTAGTCGGGCTGGTCTGCGGGTGCCACGGCAGTCCGCATCGGGGTTGGAGCGCGCCCCCGCTACCCGGTCGACACGCTCGGCATCTTCGGTCCGTACGTCACCAAGGCCGCATCCGCAGCGGGTGTGCCGCCCGAGATGGTCGGCCCGGCCCTGCTCGCGTTCGCGGGAGGGGTCGCAGGCAACGGGTACCGGCTTCTGCTCGAGCCTGAGGGTTCGTCTGAGTTTGGTTGCTGGTCGGAGCGGCCCTCGCTCTGGACGCTCGTCGTCGCTGGTGCGGGCGCGGGCAAGTCGCCCGCGCTCAAGCGCGCCCAGCACTTTGTCAACCGGCTGCAGCGGCGGGCGGACGCGCAGTACGCCGAGGCCATGAGCAACTACCTGCACGAGCAGGAGAAGCGCAAGCGCGACCGCCGCTCGCGGGGTAAGACCAAGAACGCTGACGGCACCATCTCGCTCGTCGACTACGCGAGCCAGTCCGAGGACGAGCCGCCCGCCGAGGAGGTCTACTTCACGACCGACACCACGGTCGAAGGTCTGGTCCGTGCACTGTCCGCGAGTCGAGGGGTCACGCTCGCACTCGATGAGGCCCGGTCGTGGTTCCACTCAATGGGTGCCTACAACGGCAAGCCCAGCGGCGACCGCGCAAAGTACCTCGCGCTCTGGTCCAGCGCGGACCCCCGCGTGACGCGTGCCAGAGCCGAGACGCTCTCGGTCATCGACCCCGTGCTCGGTTGGGTCGGCGGACTGCAGCCGATGTTTGCCGGGGAGTTCATCCTCGGCGACGGACTGGCCGACGGCTTGCCGCAGCGATTGCTTTGGATATGGCCGGACATATCGCCCGACCTTCGCCCGAGCCGCGAGTCGGTGGGTCGCGAGGAGCACGACCCGGTCGCAAGGGTCTTCGACCGCCTGCGCCTGCCTGTCGGGTGGGACACCAAGAACGTGCGCCTCGCGCCCGACGCGCAGGAGCTGTTCTACTTGCTCGATGACCAGTGCGGTCGCGAGGCCATCATCACCGGCTCGGAGTCGACCGACCCTCGGTCTACTCTGCTCGCCGGACTCGTTGCCAAGGTGCCCGCACACGTCGCCCGGCTCGCCCTGGTTCTGCACCTCATCGAGCATGAGCACCCCTACGACCACCCTGTGGCAAAGAGCACCGTCGAGAGTGCCCTGCGCCTCGTCGCCTACCACGCGCTGTGCTTCCGCAAAGCGGTCGACCACGCCCTCGCCCGCGAGGAAGAGGCGACGCTCGAGCGCGTCGGGGGCAGGGCGGCGCGTCTTGCCGAGAAGCTCGAGCGGACCATCCGCGAAGCGGACGGCGACTGGCTGTCGCTTCGCAACCTCAAGGCCCGCGCCAAGCTCAAGGACGCCAGGGCCGTCCGTGATGCCGCCCTCAACCTGCTGCTCGAGGACGGCCTCATCGAACGCCGCGAGACCCCGTCACACACCGGCTCGCCCACGGTCGAGTACCGCTGGGCTGCCACGACCAAGGAGGAGGCCGCGTGAGCCGCTACTTCGAGACCGAGTACCTGCCCGAGGCGATGGACCGCGCTGAACGCAAACGGCGCAACTACCCCGTGACCGACATCGAACGCACCACCACGCGCACCTATCGCGACCTGCTCATCTATCGCGAGACCGGCGCGACCCTGCGCGAGTTGCACGCCGAGGGCCACAACCGCTTCACCGCACCTGTACGCCGCGAGGCCCTGAACGCACTCATTTCGATTGGGCATGTGGAGGCGCTCAGCGTGGTGCGCCGCTACTCGACCACCGCGACTTCGCCGGGAACTTCGCGCTACCTGGTCCTCTATCGCCTCACCGACGCGGGGGTGCGTCAGGCGCAGGCCGTCCTGACCGGTGCCGACCGCGAGGCCGTGGTTCACCGCCGCGTTCGTCTCGGCCTTGGGGGAGGTGACATCTGATGACCACGTAGCACCCCGAGTCCAATGACCCCGAGGGAACCCGCAGCACCCAAAGGAATGTCGAGAGACTGTAAGGAGTAGCAATGAACGCTTACGAGACCCCCTGCCGCGCACATGGCAGGACCCGCACGGACACGTGCGGCAATTACCCGAGCTGCTGGTGCATCACCGGCACGACCGCTGAGCAGCGCGAGAGTTTCGGTGCTCGCGTCGCAGCACTCAATCTGGACGAGAAGCAGCTCCGGGACGCGTTCTTCGCCTACCGGCTGCTCGTGCTCAACATCGACCACGGCTTGACGGTTACGCGCCTGAGCGAGTTTGTCCGTATCCCGGCCAAGCTCCGCGATGCCTTCCTCGCCTCGCTCGAAGAACAGGGCATCCTCGTCCGCGACGAGCGTCGTCGTTGGTCCGTCGTCCGCTGCCTGCCCGTGAACGGTGGTGATGCGCTGTGACGCGTCTCGTCCGCTGGCTCGCGTGCTTCATCACCGTGCCGCCCGGTGAGACCTGTCGAGTCTGCGGCACTCGCGCCGCCTGCCGGTGGCAGGTCGGGGCTGCTGTGCTTGGAGAGCGGGCGGGGTCGTGAAGAACCCCATCAACTCGACCCGCCGCTGCCGCACCTGTGGGCACGAGCTGCCTGCTGGGCCGGGGGCATTCCGGCGTGATGCACGCGACCCTCAGGGCATCGGGAACCAGTGCCTCAAGTGCGACCGCGCTGCCGCTCGTCGTTGGGCGGCTGCAAACCGCGAGCGTCACCGCGCAGCGTCGGACCGCTACGCCGCCGAGAACCCCGGGCGGGTACGCGAGACGGCACGTCGGAGGCGCGGGCAGCGCAAGGCCGTCGTCGATGCCTACCGCAGCTCATGCTGCGCCTGCGGGGCGACGGAGCGCATCGAGATGCACCACGTCGCTCCGAAGGACAAGAAGTTCGGGCTGGGTGGAGGTCCTGCCCGGTCGCTCTACGCGGTGTGGGACGAGCTGGACAAGTGCGTATCGCTTTGCCGCAAGTGCCACCGGGCCGTGCATCGCAAGCAGCCCGACCCGCACGTGTTGATGGCCGTACTGAAGGCCCACGCGGGCAACGCCGCCGCTTAGAGGCGTCCGCTTGAAGCCCCCGGAGGAGAGGCCGGGGCCCACTTCGGTCAGGTCACGTTTAGTCCGGAGTCAGTCCCCTGCGATACGATGAAGTTGACCATCGAATCGGGAGGTTCGCACGAGCTTGAAGAGGCACAACACTGACCTGTGGGAAGCGCATGACGCGGTGCGGGTGGACGGCGCGACAGTCGTCCACGGCGACGCTCTGAAGCTGCTAATGGAGCTGGAGGACAGCAGTATCGACCTGACTGTCACGTCCCCGCCCTACAACATCGGCAAGGAGTACGAGCAGGTCTTGCCACTCAACGACTACCTAGACTGGTGCGCCGCATGGATGCAGCAGGTCCACCGAGTCACGAAGACGAACGGGGCCTTCTGGCTCAACCTCGGATACATCGAGGTACCCGGACGTGCCAAGGCCCTTCCGTTGGTCTACCTCCTATGGGACCGAATCCCGTTCTACGTTGTTCAGGAAGTCGTTTGGAACTACGGGGCCGGGGTGGCATGCCGTCAGAGATTCTCACCACGCAACGAGAAGTTTCTTTGGTGCGTGAAGGACCCCAAGGACTACGTGTTCAACCTAGACGATGTGCGCGACCCCGACGTGAAGTATCCCAACCAGAAGAAGAACGGGAAGCTGCGTTGCAATCCACTCGGCAAGAACCCGACCGACGTATGGCTGTTTCCCAAGGTAACCTCAGGTGCCGACCGCTCGTCGCCTGAGCGGACCGCACACCCCGCGCAGTACCCGATTGCAGTGGTAGAGCGCATTATCCGAGCCAGTTCGAACGAAGGCGACCTCATCCTCGACCCATTCATGGGTTCAGGTTCGACGGCGGAAGCAGCGATGCGGGCAGGACGGCGGAGCCTCGGGTTCGAAATCCTTCCTGAGTACCTGAGTATTGTCGAGCAACGGCTAACTAGCGTGGAGAGTGAACTCGACGCACAGCGTCGTCAGGGCAACTTGTTCAACGGGTAGAGTTCGAGCAACTTCCCATCGCGCACCTGGGTGGACAGGCTCGCTTGCTGGCCCGTGGCCGCAGTCTGGCCCGTCCAATCGGCGGCATCCAACCACCCAAATCGCACCTTGACCAACGTTGGCGTGGGCGTGGTCTTGGTGCACTTCTGGAAGTTGATGCCGAGGTAGTAACCCGACTTGTCCTTCTTAGTCCCGTTGGCCGTTTCCTGCGCGTACGACCTGTTCCCACAGATGTTGTTGGCGTTCGACGAGGTCTTGATTTCCACACTGAGACCTTTGTCCGGCTGATACACGAGGTCCTTCTCGTCCGCCGCCTTGTCTACGCGCCAGTCCGAGCCGAACGCAAGCTCTATACGTGGCGGTATCAACTCGTGCAGGAGGAACCCCAGAATCTGGGGCTTCGGAAAGATATCCACGCCAATCTTCAGCTGCTTCGGACCGAAGGTGGACTGGAATATGTCGTCCCATGCGGCCTGGACGGCTGCCACGAGAGGGCTACCGTGGTCGGCTCCGAGTGGGTGCGCAGACACTAGCTCGATGGTCTTCGCCTCCCACTGCCCTGCGGCGAGTCCCTCGTATGGTGATGCCGTGGCTGCGCTCATCGAACCTCCAAAGAGAATGGGCGCACCCGGTGCGCCCTGCGTTTCTTTCGCCGCCTCTAGAGGTCTATTCTAACGGGTTCATCCTCGGCCTATGCGTCGCGCCCCCTCGTATACTCGGTAGTTGTCGCCGAACGCGCCGCATGGGGGGAAGCATCGTGACCGAGGAACCGAAGACCAAGCCCACCCCGGATGAACTAGTTGAGCTTGCCCTCCAGGGCGAGCCAGAGAGGTTCGAGCGTCCGGGTCTACTGAAGCAGGCACATGCCGCACTCGAAGAGGCAGGACAGGCGGACGAAGCCCGCAAGTTAGTCCCACTCATCTTCGCCCTGCACATGCACGCGGATGGGCCCGACTCGCCGCATTTCGGCCCCTTCATGAGCGGCACAACTGAGGACGGCGAGCCCTGGGGCTGGCCCGACCTTGCCGAGCTGGATGACGACGACTGGGAAACCATCCGCTCAACGGTGGGCGATTCGGTCCCCGAAGTGGCGGCCCGTTGTGCCGACCTCGTGTGGGAGAACAAGCACGAGTTCGCGATGGCGGAAGCGGCTTTCGAGAACTACCTCGCGTCCGTTGACCTGTACTTCGAGCGTGATTGGGTCTCGGAGCTTACCGACGCGCTGGGCCGTGCGGGCTCGCTCGCAGGCTACGCGAAGCGCGACGAGTGGGCAGAGCAGGTAGTAGCGACGACGTGGGCGCTCATCGACCGCGCCGAGGCGGACGGAAACACCAAGGCCGCCAAGCGCATCCTTGACGTTCTACTTGAAGCCAAGGGCAAGCTGGCCGAGCACGTCGCCTTCAACGCCGTGCTGAACAGGTCGCTGGCCCTCTGTGAGGCAGTTGTGGCCGAAGGCGAAGACCTCTACGTCCAGCAACGGTATCTCGAACAGGCCCACGCGGCGGCGAAGGCCGCTGGAGACAGTGAGGCGGAAGCTACCACCGCTCGCGCCTTGGTCGAGTGCCTCAAGAAGCAGGCTGCCGAGCGCGAGTCCACCGGCTCAGCGATGGTTGCGGCCTCCTTCATAGAGGAGGCACTCGCGTGGTGCGAGACTGCACACATCGGCACTGATGAGACTGACGTGCTCAGGGCCGAGCTGCAGCGGCTCTACGCGGCATCGGGCGACGAAGCACACGAGTTCTCCCATCAGACCGAGGTCCCCCGCGAGGAGGTCGAGAAGCTCATCGACCCGTACCGAGGCCACAGCTCAGCCGACATCCTTGGGTTTCTGACGCAGGACCCTCGGCTGCTCATGTCCGAGGCGAAGGCGGTCGAGCAGGGCCGCGAGTACATGAGCAGCACGTTCACGAGCATGTTCACGGTCAACATCTTCCACGGCGACTTCAAGGTGAAGCAGCTCAATACGGACGAGGAGAAGCTCGAGCACTACGCTATGCAGGCGGCGAGTGGGCACAACCAGCTCACTTCGTTGATGGTCCTCGGGCCGGTCTTCGACCTATTGGAAGAGCAGGACTCCGAATGGCCGGACGCTGTCCACGAGTTCTTCGCCGACGTGCCGTGGCTCGCGCCCGGAAGGCTGCCGCTCATGGACGTGGCGGTTGAACGGCTGCGTGCGGAGGACTACGTCAGCGCTCTGCACATTCTCGTCTTCTGGGTGGAGGGGTGTTTGCGCGACCTGCTTGCAGCCGGTGCAGCCGGTGGCGTGCCGATACTTGGACCACGAGGCGTGAAGCTACTTGGTCAGCACATACAGGCCGCGAGAAGAATGAGCGGCATCGACCCCGACCTCATCTACTTCATCGACACGCTGCTATGCAGGGAACTCGGCACCAACCTGCGGAACCACATCGGCCACGCGCTGCTTGAGCCGGACGACTTCAATCGTAAGTACGCGCTTCTGGTGCTCCTCGCTGCCATTCGCCTGGGGTCATATCGTGTGACCCCCAAGGAGCAGGACGAGCCTGAATCCGAGTAGCTGCTTGCCACCAGCTTTGCCACCAAGGCCCCGGAGAACTACGAAGGCGACCTTACCGATTCGGTAGGTCGCCTTCGTCTTCCCAGCTAGCTGGCGGAGAGGGAGGGATTCGAACCC
>CAYSWG010000119.1:0-8066 GCA_964434465.1 uncultured Geobacteraceae bacterium | reverse complement strand
GCCGCGAGAATGGGAGATCCTGTAACAGGATGTCTTGTCGGAGTAATAGCGACTGGAAATGTAAATGTAAATGTAAATTAATAAATCGAGGTTGAGAAATGTTTCAGTATGCCCATACAACAGGAAATATCATAGAGAATAAACAACTGAAATTAATTGATAATTTCGTAAACAATTATTTATTTTCTTTAATAAAAGGACTTCGACAAGGCTCTTTTGGCTTTAATACATTACACTCTGTAATCGAAGAAATTAAACAATATCGGCAAGTTCTCAATAATGGTAGAAAATTTTTTGTAGACAGCGGAGGCTATAGTATAATCTCCGGAGAAGTATCTCCGCGAGATATTTCTAAATTTAATGAATGTTATAATATGTTTCTTGAAAAAGATGCTTCGGAAAATTGTGACTATATTTTCTCGTTGGATATTCCAATATTTTTGAAATACCCACAGTATAATAATATAAAAACAATTTATGAAGCAAATTCAAGATCAATTTCTTCAGCTGTTAAGATTTTAGAAAACAACCCAACATTATATAATAAATATATTTTCGTTTGGCAGTTCAAATTATTAAAACAATATAATATATGGAAACAAATCTATCAAGAAAATCTTATCAACAATATTAATATTAAAAATTTTGCTGTAGGTGGATTAGTTTCTTTAAGAGGAATAACTGGAATAAAGTTTAGTCCATTTATCGCAATGGCATATAAAAATTTAAAAATTATATCTGATAAAAATTTAGATTACATCAGTATTCTTCATATTCTTGGAGTATATCATCTTCATGATAGAGTAATTATGTCATTTTTACATAAATTGTTTAATGAATATTATTTAAAAGATAAAAATTGTAAAATTCAAATTACTTACGATACTGTTAATTATGCACTTTCTGGATTATATAAATTAAAGGAACAAATCATGTTCATTCCAGATAACGGTAATTATATATCTGGGTATGCGCATGATCTAATTGATAAAATACACTTGGTTATTAAAGATAAAGAAGTTCTCGAAACTATTTGTCGAGATTTAAATTGTGTATTAGCTGGTGAAAATGTTAAAGAAACCACAATAACAAGTCTTTTAAATGTTATTACACAAACGACAATTGATCAAATTATTGATGAAGAAATTGATAAAAATGGAATTGTTGATTTATTTCTCGAAACTAGTAATTTCAATAGCTTTAAGAACAAAATTTTACCAATATTAATGAACTTAGAAAAAAAATATCCCTTAATATTCGGCAATAGGACAGAAAAGAATCTCATAAATTTCCAATACTGTTATGTTTTTCATGAAGCACATCTGAGTTATAATGAACAAAAATTTGAACTTTTAATGGAAAAATTTATTGACAGAATTGGTTTTCCATTTGATTTATCAAAATAAGAAATTAAAGGAAAAATAATGCTTAATAAATATCAAATATTAAAAGAAATTTTTGGTTTTGAAAAATTTCGAGATCAACAAGAACAAATAATTGATTCAATATTTGATAAAAATAAAAATAATGGAATTTTAGTTGTAATGCCAACTGGAGGTGGAAAATCCATTCTTTATCAAATACCATCTCTTCTTCAAGATGATGGATTAACAATTGTAGTTTCTCCATTAATTAGTTTAATGAAAAATCAAATTGATTATCTTAAATCAAAAAATATCTCAGCGGAATTTTATAATTCAACTTTAACAGAAAGTGAAAAAAAAGATATATATTCCAAATTAATAAGTAAAAAATTAAAGATTTTATATGTTTCTCCTGAAAGATTTGGAGATTATAAATTTTCTGAAATCTTAAAAGAAACAAATAAAATAAATTTATTTGCAGTTGATGAAGCACATTGTATTTCTACATTTGGGCATGATTTTAGACCGAATTATAGGATGTTATCACATGCTATAAACTTTTTACAACCTCACCAAATTATAGCTTTAACAGCTACAGCAACTCGTCGTGTCCAAAAAGATATTTGTAAACAATTAGAAATAGATAAAGCAACAAAATTTATTAGTGGATTTTATAGACCAGATTTATCAATATCGATTAAATTTTGTAATGATACATCAAAAATTAATCATATTATAAAAACAGTACAATATAATATTAGAAAAGAAATGAAGAACGGAATTATTTATTCTCCAACTCGAAAAATTGCGGAAGATATCCATAATAGATTACAAAATGAAAAAATTGAAGCAACATTATATCATGCTGGCTTATCTGATAAAGTAAGAGAAACTACTCAAACAAATTGGTTTAAAGATGGTGGAATTATAGTTGCTACAATTGCATTTGGAATGGGAATAGATAAATCTGATGTTAGATTCATAATACACGCTGGATTACCAGCAAGTATTGAAAATTATTATCAAGAAATTGGTAGGGCATCTAGGGATGGAAATGGAGCAGAATGTGTTATATATTTTGATCGATTTAAAGATGTTAATTTACAAAAATTTTTTATTGAAATAACATATCCACCGAATAATATAATTACTGAATTTTGGAAATGGTGTTGTGAAACGGCAAAGGGATCAAGTATGATCTTAATGACTCAAAAAGAAATGGAACAACATTGTCAAAAATTTATGAATGGATATTATGTTTCTGGATGTGTCTCAAAATTAAAAGATAACGGATTTATTGAAACTGTTGGAAAGGGAAAATATAAAATTAATTCTAATAATAATATTTATACTTCCTTTGATTTTAAATCTTTACAAGAAAAACGCAATACAAAATTAGAAACACTTAATGAAATATTAGAATTTGCAAATAATAATTATATATGTAGGATGCGACAAATCCTTGATTATTTTGATGATTATTCAATATTATCAGTTTGTGGGAAATGTGATGTTTGTATTCAAAAAAAACTAAAAACAAAACCAGTATAAGAAAAATAAAAAGGTGAAAATATGATAATAGATTATACTTTCAGATATGAAGAAACTTTATGATTAAATTTTGATAAACCTCTTGGAGTAGGAAGTCATGGGTTTGAAACTGAGGGAGAATTATTAAATCATCATATTATTTATGAACAATAGAATAATTTGCATACATTTAAAATTTGTCAAAAACTTGAAAATGAGATAAATAATATTCTTGTTAATTCTTTTAAACAATATAATGATTGTCTTCATTTAGACTGGCGAGATGATTATGAAATTGAAATGCATGGTATTAATCATAATGAATTTGATGATAATATTATCAATGAAGTAGATTTAAAATTAGAAAATCTACTTAAAGAAAACATAGGAGGCGAAATAGTGAATAAAACAATAATCACGCAGATCATTCCAACTATTCAAGGAGAAGGACCATCAGTGGGCCTTCCAGTATTACTCATCCGAACAGGTAATTGTAATCTTAGTTGTGATTTTTGTGATACGAAATGGACAAATAATTTAAATATTAAAGATCTTAAACTTTTCAATATAGAAACAAATTATGACCTTCCATTTATAGTAGATGATTCAAATTTTGATAAATTTATTGAATATATTAATAAAGAGTTTCTCAATCAATTTAAAAATATCAATACAATTCTTTTAAGCGGTGGAGAACCTTTAATAAATAAGGAATTTATTAAAAAATTAATCCATAATACGAAATTAGAAACAATTTTTAAAATTGAAATTGAAACTAATGGAACATTATTTAATAATGAAGATGATTATAGAGGGTTTGATGACCCAACAAAAATAATTCAACTTAATATATCTCCTAAAATGAATCCAAAATCATATAAATCAGATGATATTAATAATATTAAAGATATCATTAATTTGTTTAACAAAAATGAAAAAATTCTTCATAAAATTTTATTAAACTCTCCAACCACAATAAATTGGAAGTTTGTTTATTCCGAAAAAGATGAAGCGTCGATTAATCTATTTATAAAAGAAACATCAATGGTAAATTTAGTGTATATTCAACCATTAACACCAGATTATATAAAATATAAAACTGAAATGGGATTTTTAGAGGATTTTAGAGTTTCCTGTCATAATACGTTGGAGTATAGCATCAGAAATGGATATTCGTTTAGTTCAAGAACTCATGTTTGGGTTTTCAATAACTATAAGCAGCGTAATGAATTACTCGATGTGAGAAATATCTAGAGGAAATAAAGTAACCGACGAAAATTGGAAATATATTTATGAGGATATTGAAGAAAGTATTCTCGAAGAACCTTATATTTTTAATGTAGTAACATATTCTATATCGACAAGATCTATTTTAAAGATCTTGTCGATATAAATCTTTTTTAGAACTGCATAATTGTAAAAATTGAAACCTTAAATAACTTAACCCCATTTCCTGGAGGAGCAATGTTTGATTTAGATGAGAATAATTTAAAACTTATTGAAAAAATGTTCGAAAAGCAAAATGAATTAAACACTTATACGAATGGAAAAAATTGGAAAAATCTTGATTTAGAATGGTATAGAGCTATTTGGATAGAGTGCGCCGAACTCATAAATTATACAAATTGGAAATGGTGGAAACAAGAAGAAATAAAAATAGATGATATAAAAATGGAAATAATAGACATTTGGCACTTTGGAATGTCTATTATGTTAAAACATAATGATATTAATGAATGTGCAATTCGCGTTCTTTATAATTTTGAAAATTGTTTAGATCCTAAAATTATAAGTAATTATAAATATAATATGGGATTAATACAAACAGAAACAGAATTGTTAGCAGAAAGTTCTCTGGAAAGTCAAATATTCGACCTCCCAAATTTTATTTCATTATGTGATTCTCTTAATATGGATATTGTGGAGATTTATAAATTGTATATGGGCAAAAATGTTCTTAATAAATTCCGGCAAGATAACGGATATAAAAACAAAACATATACAAAAATGTGGAACGGAAAAGAAGATAATGAATATTTAATAAATTTTATAGACAAAATAAACATTATCAATGATGACTTTGAGAATATGGTTTATAAACATTTGGATAAATTATATTTAATACATGTTAATTCTTAAAATAATTCATATGAGGTTATACAATTATGAAATTACAATTATTAGATATTAACCAATATATAACAACCAATAAACTCAGACCAGTAACAACTATTCGATTATATGAAAAATTAGAAAAAACAGATCCGAATGGGTTGTTCTCAGAAGAGATTTTTGGAAAATTTGGAAGTAGTATGAGAAGAAGTAGATTTGCTTATATAGATTTAAAGGTTAAAGTTATACATCCGGAAGCATACCCGATTATAGCAAATCTCGATTCAACTATTTCCAAACTTTTGACAAACAATTCTAAATATACTATTAATAATAAGGGAGAACTCATTGAAGATCTGGAAAGCGGATCTTCTGGAGTGAATTACCTTCTTTCAATATTTCAAAAATTAAATCTCGAGAAATTTAATAAACTTCGATCGGAAAATGTCAAGTTTATTCAAACAAATAAAGATAATATATTTATTGATAAATACTTAGTCCTACCCGCTGGAATTAGAGATCTTTCTATTTCAAAAACATCAAAGCGAACAATTGTTAATTTTGCGGAGCTTTCAGAATTATATACAACTTTAATTCGACATACGAATATACTTGGAACAAATGCTGAAATGTTACCAGATAATATTAAAAATCCAATTATAGAACAAATTCAAAAAACGGTTTTGGAAATAAATAGTTGGATAAAAAATCGTCTTGAAGGAAAAACTGGATTAATCCGCGGTGGATTAATGAGAAAGACAGTTGACTATTCTGGGAGATTGATCGTTACAACAGATAATACTCTTCCTCTTGGAACTGTTGGATTAGCATGGCCAGTTGTTCTAAAATTATATGAACCATTCGCAATAAATTATATATTGAAAAAAGATCAAAATATGTTAAAAACCATTCAATATATGTTAAAATTAGATGATGAAATAGATATGAATGATCTGAAAAGACTCTTTTCTACATTAATTAATAGACCAGAAATCATTCCAGATGATATGGTTGATTATTTTATGAGTGTCGCGGAAAATATCGTTAAAGATAAAATGATCCTTTATAAACGAGACCCGGTAAATTCATCTGCCGCTTTCTAGAGTAATCTAGATCGAATAACTCCGTGAATTCGGTGAAACTCCAAAAATGGATAATACCGAGCCAAGCTTCAATTAAAGCTACTAACTTTAATTGGGGAAGGTGTAACGACTATCCCGAGAGGGAGTACACAATAAGCATTGTGGAAGCGCGGAGCATCCTTAAATTTTGATATTTAAACTTCTCATCATGAAATTTGGAACAATGTTGATTTAGCTCAAAAATTATTAGAAGAATAAACTATCAAAATTTAAGGATGAAGATATAGTCTGATCCTACAGGCAACTGTGGGTTTTTCTTCGGAAGAAATTTGAGAGTAGCGATCTCAAATAAACACAAATGGGAAAATAGAGATTCATGGATTGCAGGCAACATAAGAGTTAATAGATCTGGATTAAGTATGGAATTAAACCCATTGGATCTTCCACGCACAGGTGGTGATCATGATGGTGATGCTTTTGCAGTCGCTGCATTATTTACAAAAGAAGCACAACATGAAGCAAAAACAAAAATGCATCCAAAATATGCTCCATCAATTTGGACATCTGTAACTTCCGCCAATAAATGCCCATATAATATAACATTAGATGCTATGACAGCAATATATTCTGCCACCAAATAAATATGGAGAATAATTATATTTATGAAATCAATAACCGAAATAACAGGAATATTTACAGGAACTATATCCAGACAAGGATATGGTACACTAGTCCAACAACCATTTCAGATGGGCACACCAACCAATATTCAACCTGATCAAGCAAATTTCTTTAATCCAAACAAGATAGAAATTAGCCATTGTGCAAAGTTGCATGGTTGGCAAAGCCATTTAGTTGGGTTGCTACAAAACCCATTAAAACATGATCTTTATATATTATCATCTGCTGGTAGTGGAAAAACCCTACCATTATTATGTTATTGGTTTAATCATGTCCTACAAATAGATCAGCGATTTTTAGATTTTATAATATCCCCTGGACGCTTTCCTAAAATTCTTTGGTTAGTTCCAATAAAAAATCTAAGCGCTGATCTAGAACAGCAAATGATTGAATTGTTTACTTCTATTGTTTTACAAGCGGTAAATAGAAGTGCAACGATAATGCGTAATGGAGATTTAAGTATTTCTAATGTGTCTATATTTGACCAAATCCTAAAATCATTAGATATATATGATGAAAGAAATCTAGTACAAATACTTAAAGGTACAACAATTTCTCCTGGATTAATACAACAATATCAAGTTTCACAAGATAAGATTCCTGAATTTAAAACTATTCTAGGTAACCTTAGTATTTCCTTTGTTAAATCTGCTATAATCGGTAGAAAAGAAAAAGGAATTGATTCGGTTATAAATCATCGCACACAAGCTACTAAACCATTCATTATATCAATTTATGAATCAGCAAGTACCGTAATTGACGATATGTCTAATCTCGAACTAATTGTTTTTGATGAAGCTCAACGAGTTCAAGGTGGTACCGTAGATGATGATAGTCGAGCAGGACAAATTGGAAACAATATGCATGACGTCTTACAACATACCAATGGTGAAAAAGCTAGATTAGTATTACTCAGTGGATCAACCAGTGAAAAAACTGCCAAGAATGTTATGCATTATTTTAACATGACATATGGTAGAAAATTTAATGTTCCACCATACCAACCTCCAAAAGAAGCAACAAACCCGTCTGATATCCGGGTTTCTCCAATGGCAAATTTAAATGATAAATATACTCAATTAAGAATTGCACAAACTATTCTTGCCGGTAAAACTTTAACAAACACCGGAATTGTATTTATTATTTTTGGAAAACAGAGGATAAATGATTTAATTGATACTCTCGCTCCTTCAGAACGTGGAATAATTAATCCAGGTAGAAATTTATCATCATCCAGTGGAACTTTATTCGGTAAAGAAGATGTATCATCAATTTCAAATCCAGGAGAAATAAATGA
>CAYSWG010000118.1:0-8100 GCA_964434465.1 uncultured Geobacteraceae bacterium | reverse complement strand
CACTCCAGCTCCCGGGCCAGGGTCCGCTGGCGTTCCCCCTCCGCCTTCTCTTCCCGGGCGAGGCGCTCCTGCTTCTGCGCAAGCCAGGAGGAGTAGTTCCCCTTCCACGGGATGCCGTGGCCCCGGTCGAGCTCCAGGATCCAGCCGGCCACGTTGTCCAGGAAGTAGCGGTCGTGGGTGACGGCGATGATGGTGCCGGCGTAGCGCTGCAGGTGCTGCTCCAGCCAGGCGACGGATTCGGCGTCCAGGTGGTTGGTGGGTTCGTCCAGGAGCAGGATGTCCGGCTTCTGCAGCAGCAGGCGGCAGAGGGCGACGCGGCGCTTCTCGCCGCCGGACAGGGTGGCGGTAGGCGTTTCCGGCGGCGGACAGCGCAGGGCGTCCATGGCCATCTCCAGGCGGAAGTCCAGATCCCAGGCGTCGAGGCTGTCGAGCTTTTCCTGCACGGCGGCCTGGCGGTCGCACAGTTCGGCCATTTCGTCGTCGGACATGGGTTCGGCAAAGCGCTCGTTGATCCGGTTGAACTCGTTCATCAGGTCAACGGTGCCCTGCACCGCCTCTTCCACCACCTGGCGCACGGTCTTGTCCGGGTCCAACTGGGGTTCCTGCTCCAGAAACCCGACGGTGAGACCCGGGGAGAGGATGGTCTTGCCGACGAAGTCCTGGTCAACGCCGGCCAGGATGCGCAGAAGGGAACTCTTGCCCGAGCCGTTCAGGCCGAGGACGCCGATCTTGGCGCCATAGAAGTAGGACAGGGAGATATCTTTCAATACCTGCCGTTTGTCGTAGAATTTGCTTACACCCATCATGGTGTAGATGACTTTTTTGTCGTCGGTACTCATGCAGTGGTAACTCCTTTGATAGCGTTGGCAATCGGCAGGCAGACAGAATGCACCCATGCCGTCGTTGGCGGGCAATCATACCCCGATTGGTGACGAACGGTCAATCTCTTCGAGCGTCGCTCCATTGACTGGCCCGCCGAATACTGCTATCAATGGAACACTTTCGTCAAGGGGACGCGCCATGAATTTACCCGACATCAAACCATACCTGTTCAAGATCGGCACTCTGGAGGTCCGCTGGTACGGCCTCATGTACCTGGCCGGCTTCCTGGCCACCTACTGCATCGCCCGGGCCGAAGCCCGGCGCAAAAACCTCCCTCTGGACAAGGACGGCGTCGCCGATCTGATCTTCTCCCTGGCCGTGGGCCTCATCGTCGGCGCCCGTCTGGGCTATGCCCTGTTCTACAACGCCTCCTACTACTTTGCCAGCCCCTTCAGGGTATTTGCCGTCTGGGAAGGGGGCATGTCCTTCCATGGCGGGCTGCTCGGCACGATCCTCGCCGGCCTCTATGTGGCACGCATGAAAAAGATCGGTTTCTTCCAGCTGGCCGACCTGATCGCCCCGGCAGCGCCCATTGGCCTGGGCCTGGGCCGGATTGCCAATTTTATCAATGGTGAGCTGTACGGCCGGGTCACCGATGTGCCCTGGGGTGTGGTTTTTCCCATGGGCGGCCCTTTGCCGCGCCACCCCTCCCAGCTCTACGAAGCGATCCTGGAAGGACCGGTCCTGTTCGCGCTGCTCTGGCTGGGCCGCCGGGCCCAGGCGCCGGCCGGCGCCCTGTTCTGGAGCTTTATTGCCCTGTATGGTCTCTTTCGTACGTTTGTGGAGTTCTTCCGGGAACCTGACCAGCACATCGGCTACCTGGGCGGCGCGCTCACCATGGGCCAGACCCTGAGCATCCCGCTCTTTGTGGTCGGCACGGTGATGGCGGTGCTGCTGTATCGAAAAGGTGCTTAAAAGTAGGGATACACTGCTGTATGCCCTGACCGTGCCCTCTACCGGAGCTTCTTCCACATCTCCAGCACATTGCACTCCGCCGTCCGGCGGTAGATCACCCGGTCCATGAGTGAGCGGATGAGAAAGATCCCCCTGCCGTGTTCCGACAGATCCTCTTCGTCGGGCTCTTCCACACCATTCAGATCGAAGCCCTGCCCCTGGTCAAAGACGCGAATGCACAGTTGGTCGTCGCTGAGCGTGATGGTGATATGCACACTTTTGTCCGGATCGCCGTCATGGGCATGGCGGATGGCATTGGTCATGGCCTCGGTAAGCACCACGTTCAGGTGATGGGCCAACTCCTCAACGCCTTCCCGCTGCCTGCCCAGTTCCCGGGCCAGGTCCTCGCCGATCCGGCCGATCAGCCCCAGGTAACGGGTCTGGTTGGGTACAACGATATCCAGTTCAATTTGCTTGTGTTCCATGCCTGCCCCACCGCTGCCGAAGGTCGCCGGCGGCGCCCCGCACCAACCGTTCCACGCTATTCACCGCCGAGATGTGCCAAGGCGTCATCGGTCACCGGAAAAATATCGAACACCCGGGACAGCCGGGTCAGTTCGAACATGGAGCGGACCTGCTCCTGGAGACCTGACAGGACCAGACGCCCCCGGTGCGTCGCAGCATACTTGTAGCCGGAAACCAGTGCGCCCAGCCCGGAACTGTCCATGAACCGCACCTGCTGCAGATCCACCGCCACCCGGGTAACCCCGCCGGCAAAGGCCTGGTGCAGGGCCTCCTTGAACTGATCGGCATTGTGCGCATCAATCCGCTCCGACTCCACCCGCACCAGCACCGTCACGCCATTTATTCTGGAAACCGTACTATTCATCGGCTCTCCTCCCGCTCCCACTCCTGTTAATCGACTTTCATCACCACCAGAGACACATCATCGGCAAAGGACGATCGCCCCGTAAAAGTCCGCACATCACCGAGCACACCATCGATGATCTGCTCCGGCGGCGCACCCCGATGGGCATAAACGGACCGGCAGAGTCGCACGCTGCCGAACAGTTCGCCGGCATCGTTCCCGGCCTCGGTGATGCCGTCCGTGTACAGCACCAGGACATCCCCTTCCTTGAGCATGATGCTTTTTTCCTCGTAAACAACATTCTTTACAACACCGAGCACCAGACCCTCGGCGTCCAGGCCATGGCATGCCGCCACACCGCAACGCAAGAGGAGCGGCGGGCTGTGGCCGGCGTTGGCAAAGAGCAGCTGCCGAGTTTCGGCATTGAATTTGCCGTAAAACATGCTGATGAACAGCTCCGTGGTGCTCAGGTCGTCATGGAGCAGTTCGTTGAGCAGGCCCAGGGCCTCTCCGGCACTGCCGGAACTGAAGGCATGGGCACGGAGCGCGCTGCGCGCACCGACCATGACCAGGGCCGAACCAAGATTGTGGCCGGTCACATCGGCAATGACCAGGTCCATGTTGGCTTCATCCCAGCGGAAAAAATCATAATAGTCTCCCCCCACCTGATAGGCCGGCAGAGAGCGGCAGGCAAGGCGCACACCGCACAGATACGGCGGAGCGGCCGGCAGCAGGGAGCGCTGGATGCGACCGGCAGTATCCATCTCCCGGGAGCAGAGTTCGCAATAGGTCGGTTCCGATGGCTGGTCCGGCCGCTCGGGTCGGCTGGCCGTTCGTTTTTTCGCCGTCATGGCTCCATGCCCCCCAGAAGATGGAGAATGCACCGCAGGGAGTCCCCCACCGGGGCACTGGTGTCAATATCGTGCCAGGTTTCCCCGGGCGCCGTCAAGGGCTCGAATTCGGTTTTCTGGGGCAGATAGAACTCCCAGCGGCCGTCGGAAACCGCTGTCGCATCAGCGGACCGCTCGTCCAGACGCCGATGGATTTCATCTTCCGGGCAGCAGGCCTGGAGCAGGGTGCAGGAAACGCCGAAACGTCCGGCGATGTCCCTGACCGCACACCGGTCAGCCAGACGGGCAAAGGAGGCATCCAGAATGACATGCTTGCCGCGTCCCAGGGCAGCTTCCGCCCGGCGGAACAACTCCCCGTAGGTCTTCCGGGTAAATCCGGCCGTATACATCCCTTCGTTGTAGCCGCAGCTGCGCCGCTGCCGGGGCGACACTCCGGCCAGCTCCTTGCGCAGCACATCGCTGGCCAGCAGTTCCGCGCCCAGATCAAAGGCCAGTTCCCGGGCCAGGGTACTCTTGCCGCTGCCCATCAGTCCGCAGAACACTATCAGTCCCGCCGGCACGGCCTGGCGTGCGACATAGCCGCGAGCCAGGCGGAAGTGCCGCTCCGCCGCGGCACGGGCCAGCTGTTTGTCCCCGGCGTCCACGAGGGGGTCGAACAGTCGCAGGCTCTCCACCTTGCCGCGCACCACGGCCCGGTATACCAGGTAAAAAATCAGCAGGGGGCCGGGAATACGGTCGCCGGTGGTTGCACCATATTCGTCAAGGACTGCGGCTGCAAGGTCCCGTCGACCGCGGAATTCCAGATCCATGAGCAGAAAGGCGATGTCGGCGGCCGTGTCGATCCGGCGGAAGCGGTGATCGAATTCGATACAGTCAAAAATGTACAGATCATCGGCCAGGCAAATATTCTCGCTATGGATATCGCCGTTGCAGTCACGGATGAAGCCCTCGGCAGCCCGAGCGGCAACACAATCAGCCTGCTCCGCGAGCCAGGCGGCCACCCAGCTGCGCAGCAGGGCAAGATCAGCCTCGGCAAGGGTCAGACCGGTACAATGTGCCAGGTGCCGGAAGTTTTCTTCCCAGAGAGCCTGCAGGGCTGCGATACTGCCGGACGTGGCACAATCCGCCACCCGCTCGGCAGCAAGGTGGAACTCGCCGATGCGCCGGGTGATTCGTCGCATGTCCGCCTCGTCAACCCGGCCCGCCGCAAGCAACCGGTCCAGCATGCACTCGGCGGGAAGCCTCTTCATTTTCACCGCATAGTCAATGACCCTGCCGCTCCCTCCGACGGAAACACCGTACGGGGACTCCCGCACCTCAACGACTCCCAGGTACATCCGGGGGCAGAGCCGTCTATTAAGCCGGACTTCTTCCTCGCAGTAGAAGCGGCGCCGTTCAAGAGTGGTGAAATTGAGAAAGCCGAAGTCCACCGGTTTTTTTATTTTATAGACATACCGGTCTGTGAGAAACAAGAGGGACACATGGGTCTGCAGGAGCTGCACCGATGTGGTGATCTCGTCGTAGGCTGTTGGCGACAGCAAGGCATCGATCTGGTTTTTATCCACGGCAGGCTCCTCGGCAAACCAGCGGCAATCGCCGGAAAATCGGGGGATATTCATTTGACGGTCAAGCTCATTTGTGGTAGCTTTTCCGGGTGTTTTACAAAGGGTTAGACCACGTGACCGCATACCCCATTGTACTTGATTTTTTTCGATTGGCACGGTCCTGCCGGTAGCGACCCGCCCGGATCCCCCCCGCGGTCGGCGTCCTTCCCTCCCGAGCTGAATTTTTGCTGTCAACTCTTGCCCCACCAGGCAGCCGACCGGTGCGATCAGCCACCCATCTCTGGCCGCCTGACTGGTTTATTGCCGGACTGAACCCATGAACTGTGTCACAGGTTTTCTGATTTTCAGCATCATGCTCCTTGCCGGCTGCGCCGCCGGGGGACCGACGGTGCAGACAGATGTGCCGCCCGCCCGGATGATTGCCGCAAAGAAAGCGTCGCGGGGACTGTACAGCTATGCCCTGGCGCGGCTGCGCATGCTGGAAGGCGAACCGGAAGATGCCCTGCTGATGCTCCAGGAGGCCCTGGCGGAGGACCCCCGCTCACCCTTTCTCCACACCAAGGTGGCGGAGGCGTCCATCAAGCTCAACCGGGCCCAGGAAGCAATCGACGCCTGTGAGACGGCACTCCAGTTCGACCCTGACCACCGGCCGGCGCACATGCTCCTCGGCATGATCCAGGCTTCCCTGGGCAAGGACCAGGACGCCATCGCTCACTTCCTTACCGCGGTCCGGCTTGATCCGGCCAAGGAAGATGCGCCCCTCAACCTGGCCGTGTCCTACCTGAAGCTCTATGAGTACGAAAAAGCCGTCAACACCCTCAAGGACCTCCTGAAGGCTTCTCCCGACTCGCCCCTGGGCCACTACTACCTGGGCAAGGCCTACGACCGCATGCGCCTCTTCGGCGAAGCGGCTTCCTACTACCGGAAGACCGTCGAGCTGAAACCGGATTTCGAACAGGCCTTCATCGATCTGGGCCTGGCCCTGGAGGGTCAAGGCCGCTACGATGAAGCTGCCGATGCATACCGGAGCGTACTTGAGCAGAATCCGGCCAATCAGAACGTGGCCCAGCATCTGGTCCAGCTCTATGTGCAGCGCCAGCGGTTGGAGGACGCCCTCGCCCTGCTCAGGACTTTCTCCCTGGAAGGCGTTGCCGGCCTGGAAATCCGCCGGAAAATCGGCCTCATCTGCCTGGAACTGGAACGCTACGACGACGCCATTGTCGAGTTTTCCGCCATCCTGGCCGAGAACCCCGATGCGGACACCATTCGCTTCTACCTGGGCACCGCCTATGCGGAGAAAAAAGATTATGACCAGGCGATTCGCGAATTCGGCGTCATCCCCAAATCGTCCGCCGTCTACCGGGATGCCCTGGGACAGATTGCATTCCTCTACCAGGAAAAGGGCGATCCGGAACAGGCAATCACCCTGCTGCGCCAGGCAATTGCCGATCAGCCTGACCAACCCCAGCTCTACCTGTACCTGTCAGGGATCTACGAGGCGAAAAACCGTTTGCGGGAAGCGTTGACCGTCCTGGCCGACGCGGAGCATACTTTCACCGATAACGCGGCCATGCAGTTCCGTTCCGCCGTTCTCCTGGATAAGCTGGGCAACAAGAAAGCCGCTATCTCCCGGCTGAAAAAAGTCCTCAGCCTGACGCCCGACGATCCCCAGGCCCTCAATTACCTCGGTTACACCTATGCGGAGCTGGGTATCAATCTGGGTGAGGCTCTGGAGCTCCTGAAACGGGCTGTGGCCATTCGCCCCAACGACGGTTTCATTCTCGACAGCCTCGGCTGGGCCTACTACAAGATGAAGCGGTATGACGAAGCCATTGCCAAACTGGAAAAGGCCGTGCAGTTGACCGGCAGCGACCCGACCATTATCGAGCACCTGGCCGACGCCTACCTTGCCAAGGGTGACCCTAAGCGGGCTTTGGCAATCTACCTGCGCGCCCAGAAGCTGATGCCGGGCAACAAGGCCCTGACCGAAAAAATCCGCAAACTGAAGGCAAAGTTGGGTGAGTCATGAGGGGTGGTCTGGCACGCCTGCTCAGCTCCCTGGTTCTCGCCGCCTGTCTCGCCGCCTGCGACGGCAGCACGGCTGTGGAACCCGTCCGCCGCGGCCCCGGCACGCCGGTCCATGGCGACACCCTGATTGACGGCACCATCGGCGAACCGTCCACCCTGATTCCCATCCTGGCCACGGACAGCGCCTCCCACGGTGTCGCCGGATTCATCTACAACAGTCTGCTCAAGTATGACAAGAACCTGAACCTGACCGGTGACCTGGCCGAATCCTGGACGGTGTCCCCGGACGGTCTGACCATCACCTTCCGCCTGCGCCGCAACGTCACCTGGCACGATGGGGCACCCTTCACCTCCCGGGACGTGCTCTACACCTACCGGGTCATTGTTGATCCGAAAACGCCCACGGCCTATTCGGAAGACTTCAAACAGGTCAAACGTGCGGAAGCACCCGATGCCCATACCTTCCGGGTCACCTACGGGCAGCCCTTCGCCCCGGCCCTGGCCTCATGGGCGGCGTTAAACGTGCTTCCCGCCCATCTCCTGGAGGGGAAGGACATCACCAAGAGTCCCCTGGCCCGCAACCCGGTGGGTACCGGCCCCTATCGGTTCAAGGAATGGGTTGCCGGCCAGAAGCTGACCCTTGAAGCGAACAAAACTTATTTCGAAGGCCGGCCGTTCATCGACCGCTATGTGTACCGCATCATCCCCGACACCTCGACCATGTACATGGAGCTGAAAGCCGGCGGTCTGGACATGATGTCCCTTACACCGGTCCAATTCCAGCGGCAGACCGATACGGCGGATTTCCGGTCCCGCTTCAACAAATACCGTTACCCATCATCCAGTTACGTCTATCTGGGCTACAACCTGCGCAACCCCCTTTTTGCCGACAAGCGGGTCCGCCAGGCCTTGACCGCCGCCATCAACAAGGAAGAGATCATCCAGGGGGTGCTACTCGGCATGGGCCAGGTCGCCCGCAGCCCCTTCAAGCCGGGGACGTGGGCCCACAATC
>CAYSWG010000117.1:0-8132 GCA_964434465.1 uncultured Geobacteraceae bacterium | reverse complement strand
CCATGACCTGGTTGGTGAAGGAGCTGGACATGACAAAGCTGGGGTGGCCGGTGGCGCAGCCCAGGTTGACCAGACGCCCTTCGGCCAGGAGGATGAGCTTTTTGCCGTCGGGGAAGACCACTTCGTCCACCTGGGGCTTGATGTTCACCCACTCCAGGTCGCGAACCCCGGCCACGTCGATCTCGTCGTCGAAATGACCGATGTTGCAGACAATGGCCTGGTCCTTCATGGCATCCATGTGGGCCCGGGTAATGACATTGACGCAGCCGGTGGCGGTGACGAAGATGTCGCCCTGGGGCACCGCATCTTCCATGGTGACCACCTGGTAGCCTTCCATGGCCGCCTGGAGGGCGATGATCGGGTCGATCTCCGTGATCAGGACCCGGGCGCCCTGGCCGCGCAGGGAGTGGGCGCAGCCCTTGCCCACGTCGCCATAGCCGCAGACCACGGCCACCTTGCCGGCGATCATGACGTCCGTGGCCCGCTTGATGCCGTCCAGGAGGGATTCCCGGCAGCCGTACAGGTTGTCGAACTTGGATTTGGTGACCGAATCGTTCACGTTGAAGGCCGGCACGGCCAGGGTGCCCTCGCGCATCATTTCATAGAGGCGGTGTACGCCGGTGGTTGTTTCTTCGCTGATGCCGCGGATGTGCTGGAGCAGTTCCGGATACTCCTCGTGGATCAGCCTGGTCAGGTCGCCGCCGTCGTCAAGGATCATGTTCAGGGAGCTGCCGTCGGGCCAGCGCACGGTCTGGCGCAGGCACCAGTCATACTCCTCGGCGGTCTCCCCCTTCCAGGCGAAGACGGGTATGCCGGCCGCGGCAACCGCCGCTGCGGCGTGGTCCTGGGTGGAGAAGATGTTGCACGAGGACCAGCGCACCTCCGCCCCCAGGTGGGTCAGGGTCTCGATGAGCACGGCGGTCTGGATGGTCATGTGCAGGGAGCCGCCGATTCTGGCACCGCGCAGAGGCTTGCTGCTGCCGTACTCTTCCCGCAGGGCCATGAGGCCGGGCATCTCCTTTTCGGCCAGTTCGATCTCCTTGCGGCCCCAGGGGGCGAGGCTGCTATCCTTGACTTTGTAATCGGCGAAGGCCGGTGCAACGGCTGAAAGGTCCATGGGCTGATCCTCCTTGGTGAGCGTGGAATGTATGCTGCGTAGAGACACAATGAGCAGCCCGGATGGCGGGATGTACCCGTTCCAGGCTGCTCATTGTGGTATACCATTACTGGCGCAGCCGGTCAAAGGGGAATACGGCCGGTCAGGCTGCCGCCTCGTCGGTCTTCTCCGCAGCGACCTCGTCGAACAGTTCGGCGAAGATCTCGGCCACGGTGGTGATCCGGTCGGCTTTCCAGGCGTTGCTGCCGCAGAAGATCAGGCCGGTGGCCACGTCGCCCTGCTGGGCCCGGTCCAGGGCCCGGACGATGCAGAAGCGCTCGCCCGTTTCCTTGAAGCTGCATTTTTTCAGGCAGCCGGTGGTGCAGACGCTGTGGTTGTCCTGATCGTAGGCTACAATCGCTTCCACATTGCTGATAATGGCCCGACCCGGCAAGCCGGCCGGACTCATGACCAGGCCGATGTCTTCCCGGCGGCAGTCCAGGTAGGCCTGCTTGAAACTGTCGGCGGCATCGCACTCTTCCGTTGCCACGAACCGGCTGGCCATCTGCACCCCGTCGGCATCCTGGAGATCACCGACATTCTGGCCACATTCGGCGCCTTCATGGAGCAGATCGGCCCGGTCCCAGATGCCGCCGGCGGCAATGACCGGGACATGGACAGCATACTCTTCCTGGAAAAAGGCTTTGATGCCGCGCACGGTGGCGTACTGGTCATAGGTGCCGGCGCCGATGTTTTCCAGTTTCTCGCCCAGGTGCCCGCCGGCCGTATCCGGGTCTTCCACCACCACCGCGTCAGGCAGGCGGCCGTAGCCCTTGTGCCATTTCTTGGCGATGAGCTGGGCGGCCCGCACCGAGGAGACGATGGGCACCAGGGCCACGTGGGGAGCGTCGGCGGTCAGTTCCGGCAGGGAGAGGGGCAGGCCGGCGCCGCAGATGATCACCTTGGCGCCCCCCTCGATGGAGGCCCGCACCAGGGTTTCGAAATCGGACAGGGCAACCATGACGTTGACGCCGACAACCCCGTCGGGGGCAATGGCGTAGGCCTTGCGCAGCTCGTCCTTGAGGGCTTCCGGTTCGGCCTGCATGTAGTTGGCGCCCGTGAAGCGGCTGCTGTTCATGGCAATGCCCGCCGCCGCGACGATGCCCACGCCGCCGCACCGGGCCACGTGACCGGCCAGGGACCCGCCGGAAATGCGTACGCCCATGCCGCCCTGGACCAGGGGGTACCGTACCGTATAGTTGCCGATCTGCAATGGTCTGATCATGGTTGCCTCTCCCGCTGTTACTGGAATCGTGTGTTCACGTAGCGTCAGCATACTGGAAAAAGGCGCCGGCTTGTGTAATAGTACTGTAAAACTACGGGAGGCTGACCTGCCCATGGCCTGGCTCAAAAAACTCTTCCATCCCCTGATCGCCTTCATCGGCATCCAGCTGGTCTGGGGCCTCCTGGTCTTCTTCTGGATCACCTGGTTTCTCGACAGCAAGCGGGAACTGCGCAGCCTGACCCAGAAGGTCCGGCCGGAGCTGGTTACGCAGGATTTCACCTGGCCGGTGCTCCTGGCCGGCCTGCTGCTCCTCTGCGCCGTGTTGGCCGGGGTCTACATCATCTTCCTCTACTGGAAGCGCCAGTCGGACCAGTACCGCCAGCAGAAGGACACCATCTCCCAGGTCACCCATGAGCTGAAGTCCCCCCTGGCCTCCATCCAGCTCCACCTGGAAACCATGCGGCTGCGCCCCCTGCCGCCGGAAAAATCCGCCCAGTTCCTGGACATCATGCTGGCGGACGTGGACCGCCTGAACAGCCTGATCAGCAACCTGCTCATGGCAGCCAAGCTGGAGCACCGCCGCCGGGGCAACCGGCGTCCCCTGGATTTCTCCGCCTTTCTCCAGAACTGCATGGAGCGCAGGCGCCTCGCCCTGCCCGAGGGGGGCAGCCTGACCCTGCAGATCCCGGACCACCTGGTCGTGGCCTTCAATCCTGAGGAGATGGAAACGGTCCTGCGCAACCTGTTCGAAAACGCACTGCTCTACAGCCCGGCCTCGCCGGAGATTACCGTAACCCTGGACCGGGACGGCAAGCGGTGCCGGCTCACCATCAAGGACAAGGGCAAGGGGATTGCGCGAGGGGACCTGAAGAAGGTGTTCCGCCGCTTCTACCGGGTGCGCGGCCCCGGGGAGAGCATCCGCGGCACGGGACTGGGCCTGTACATCGTCAAATCCATCATCACGGCCCATGGCGGCAGAATCAGCGTGACCAGCGACGGCCCGGGCACCGGCGCCGCCTTCCATATCACCCTGCCCCTGGCGGAGAAGCCATGAACGACGACAAACCCCATATCCTCCTGGTGGAGGATGAAATGCACCTGGCCCGGGGCATCTGCTTCAACCTGGAACTGGAGGGCTACCGGGTCAGCCACATGGAAACGGGGGAAGAGGCCCTGTTGCGCCTGGAATACGACCGGTTTTCCCTGATCATTCTGGATGTGATGCTGCCGGGAATAGACGGGTTTACGATCTGCGGGGAAATCAGAAAACTGGATGCCCGGGTGCCGGTTCTCATCCTGTCGGCCCGGGCCGAGGAGGGGGACCGGATCACCGGCCTGGCGGCCGGCGCCGATGACTACCTCATGAAGCCCTTCAACCTGAGCGAATTTCTCCTGCGGGTGAAGGGGATGCTGAAGCGCTCTTCCTGGTACCGGCCGGAGCCCGTGGAAGAAGGCTACCGCTTCGGCGACAACGAGGTGTACCTCCTCTCCTACCACGCCCGCACCGCCCAGGGGGAAATCGATCTGACAGAACTGGAGGTGAAGATGCTCTCCGTGTTCTTCCGCAACGTAGGGGTGCCCCTGACCCGGGGCGCCCTCCTGGAAACGGTCTGGGGCTATGCGGCCGACACGGAAACCCGCACCCTGGACAACTTCATCGTCCGCCTGCGCCGCTACTTCGAACCGGACCCGTCCCACCCGGTGCACTTCCAGACCGTACGGGGCATCGGCTACCGCTTCGTCCGGGAACGGAGCGACCGGCCTGCCGTAAAGAATCAGGGGTAGAGGATTACAGGGGTACAGGATTATGGGGGTACAGGATTACAGACCTTAATCCTTTAATCCCTGCCCTTCTGCCTTCTAACTCCTGTCTTCTGGATTCTATCTCCTGACTTCTGACTTTGGCCTCTCATACCTAACACCTAAAACCTAAAACTTAAAACCTGCCTCCTGCCTTTCCTTCTGACTCCTGCCTTCTGCCTTCTGCTTTTTGCCTTTTGCCTTTCCTTCTGACTCCTGACTCCTGACTCCTGAATTCTGCCTCCTCAGACATTGAACCGGAAGTGCATCACGTCACCGTCCCGCACCAGGTACTCCTTCCCTTCCAGGCGCATGAGCCCCTTTTCCTTGGCGCCCGACTCGCCGGCGGCGCCCACGTAGTCGTCGTAGCCGATGACTTCGGCGCGGATGAAGCCCTTTTCGAAGTCGGTGTGAATGACCGCCGCCGCCTGGGGCGCCCGGGTGCCCCGGGGTACGGTCCAGGCCCGCACCTCTTTCTTGCCGGCGGTGAAATAGGTGATCAGGCCGAGCAGCTCGTAGCCGCCGCGGATCAGCCGGTCCAGACCCGACTCGGCCAGTCCCATTTCGGCGAGAAACGTCTGCTTCTCTTCCCCGTCCAGTTCGGCGATTTCCGCCTCCAGCCGGCCGCAGATGACCACCACCCGGGCCCCTTCCCGGACTGCCAGGTCCCGCACCTGCTCCACGGCCGGGTTCGCCCCGTCGGGGTCGTCCTCGGCCACGTTGGCCACATAGAGCACCGGCTTGTCCGTGAGCAGGTGCAGTTCGGCCATGAGCTGCCGCTCTTCGTCCGTGGCCGCCACGCCCCGGGCCCCCTTGCCCTGTTCCAGGGCCTGCTTGATCCGCAGGTAGAATTCCGCCTCCTCCTTCATCACCTTCCGGTCGCCGCTCTTGGCCAGTTTTTCCGTGCGCTGCAGGCGTTTTTCCACCGTATCCAGGTCGGCCAGGGCCAGCTCAGTCTGGATGATTTCAATATCCTGGACCGGATTGATGGCGCCATTCACATGGACGATGTTTTCGTCCTCGAAACAGCGCACCACGTGGATGATGGCATCCACGCCGCGGATGTGGCCGAGGAACTGGTTGCCGAGCCCTTCGCCGTTGCTGGCCCCCTTGACCAGTCCGGCGATGTCGAGGATTTCGATGGTGGTGGGCAGAATGCGCTCCGGGTTGACAAACCGGGCGATCCGGTCCATGCGCGGGTCGGGCACCTGGACGATGCCCGCATTGGGGTCGATGGTGCAGAAGGGATAATTGGCCGACTCGGCGCCCGCCGAGGTGAGTGCATTGAAAATGGTCGACTTGCCCACGTTGGGCAGGCCGACGATACCGCAGTTGAAACCCATGACAGTAAAACCTCTCTGATTCTGTAATACATCCGGAACAGCCGAATGGGCGGTGCAACCATACACCGCAAAAGAGCCGGATGGCATGCCACCCGGCTCTTGTACAACACGTGTTTTCGTCTGCCGGACTACAAACCGGCGGCAGCGCGCAGGGCAGCAACCTTGTCGGTGCGCTCCCAGGTGAATTCGGGCAGTTCCCGGCCGAAGTGGCCATAGGCGGCGGTTTTCCGGTAAATGGGCCGCAGCAGGTCCAGCTGCTCGATGATGGCCCGGGGCCGCAGATCGAAGCATTCCCGCACCACCCGGGCAATCTCAGCCGAAGGGATGGCGCCGGTGCGGAAGGTGTTGACCATGACCGAAACGGGCTCGGCAACGCCGATGGCATAGGCGATCTGCACTTCGCACTTGTCGCACAGGCCGGCAGCCACCAGGTTCTTGGCAACGTAACGCCCCATGTAGGAGGCGGAGCGGTCCACCTTGGAGGGATCCTTGCCGGAGAACGCGCCGCCGCCGTGGGAACCCTGGCCGCCGTAGGTGTCGACGATGATTTTCCGGCCGGTGAGGCCGCAGTCACCCATGGGACCGCCGATGACGAACCGGCCGGTGGGGTTGATGAAGAAGCGGGTCTCGGCGGTCATGAGCTCGGCGGGGATGATCTTTTTCACCACTTCCTCGATGATACCTTCCCGGATTTTTTCATAGGTGACGTCAGGGGTGTGCTGGGAGGAGACGACCACGGTGTCGATGCTCACCGGCTTGTCGTCCACGTAGCGCACGGATACCTGTGACTTGGAGTCGGGGCGGAGAAAATCCAGGAGGCCGGACTTGCGCACGACGCTGAGCTGCTTGGTGAGCTGGTGGGCCAGCATGATGGGCATGGGCATCAGCTGGGGCGTGTCGTTGCAGGCATAGCCGAACATGAGCCCCTGATCGCCGGCGCCCTGGTCCTTGAACAGACCCTCGCCTTCGGTAACCCCCTGGGCGATATCCGGAGACTGCTTGTCGATGGAGGTGAGCACGGCGCAGGTTTCCCAGTCGAAACCCATGGCCGAGTCGTTGTAGCCGATCTCCCGGACCGTTTCCCGGGCTATTTTCGGATAATCGACGATGGCGTTGGCGGTTATCTCTCCGGCCATGACGATCATGCCCGTGGTAATCAGGGTTTCACAGGCAACCCGGGCCAAGCTGTCCTGGGCAAGGATGGCGTCGAGTACGGCATCGGAGATCTGGTCGGCGATCTTGTCCGGATGCCCTTCGGATACCGATTCGGAAGTGAAAATGAAATCTGTCATGCCCATATGCTGAAGCTCCTCTCTCTACTGTAGTACCAGACACCCCGTTCTTCGGGTCAACGGGAAATGGTTAAAGTTTGCCTGTGATTTTGTCAAGCAGTAATTGTTCCCCTCCGGAAACACAGGATAGGTATCGGCAGAACGGAGCGGATTCTTGAATCGGCCCGGTCAGTCGATGCTATCGGAAAACCGGGTGGCGATCTGGCTCTGCAGGTAGGATTCCACGTCGGCGGCGGTGGTGAAGGAAAGGGCCTGGCGGGCCAGTTCCCGGGCGTCGCTGCGGGAGCAGCGCCGCAGGATCCTCTTCACCCTGGGGATGGCAACGGCGGTCATGGACAGTTCGTCGAAGCCCAGCCCGAGCAGGACCGGCAGGTAGTTGGGCTCGGCGGCCATTTCGCCGCAGATGCAGACGGTGATTCCCGCCTCATGGGCGGCATCGGCAACCAGCTTCAGGGATCTGAGCACAGCCGGGTGCAGGGGCTCGTACAGATCGGACAGGTGTTCGTTGGTCCGGTCGATGGCCAGGGAGTACTGGATCAGGTCATTGGTGCCGACGCTGAAAAAATCCACTTCCCGGGCCAGGTGGTCGGCAATGATGACCGCCGACGGCGTTTCGATCATGATGCCGATTTCGATCTGTTCGTCAAAGGGAATCCCGTCGCGGCGCAACTCTGCCCTGGCTTCTTCCAGGAGCGCCTTGGCCTGGCGGATTTCCCCGACGCCGGATATCATCGGGAAGAATATCTTCACGGTACCCAGGGCGCTGGCCCGGAGGATGGCCCGCAGCTGGGTGCGGAACAGTTCGGGGCAGCGCAGGGACAGCCGGATGCCCCGCACGCCCAGGGCCGGGTTCAGTTCGTCTTCCAGGTTGAGATTGTTCACGAACTTGTCGCCCCCCACGTCCAGGGTGCGAATGGTCACCGGCTGGGGCGCCATGCGCCGGACGACCTCCGCATAGGCCTGGAACTGCTCTTCTTCCCCGGGAATGGTGGAGCGACCAAGGAAAAGCATTTCCGTACGGTAGAGACCGATGCCCTCACCGCCATGGCGGACGATGGTCGGTATTTCTTCCAGGAATTCCACATTGCCCTTGAGGAAGATCCGGTGGCCGTCAGTGGTCTCGGCCGGCAGGTCGCGAAGCTTGAGCAGCTCCTTTTCCCGGTATTCGTAGTACTGCTTCTGCTGCAGATAGTCCCGGAACGTGGCTTCGTCGGGATTGAGGATGACCACTCCCCGGATACCGTCGACGATGATCGGATCGCCGTCCACCACCTCGCCGGTGATCTTTTCCAGGCCGACCACTCCGGGAATTTCCA
>CAYSWG010000116.1:0-8235 GCA_964434465.1 uncultured Geobacteraceae bacterium | reverse complement strand
TTGCTTATTTCATCCTTCAGACTGTCTCACAAACCCCGGCCACCTCAATCCTAATCTTCCCTTTATGCAGAATCATGTAGTGAATTTCTCTCTAATTTACCGGAACTTATCGTCGATTTTATCGGAACCTCTACGGATGACCATTTGAGCCGCTGCAAGGCGAGTGTGCCTGATTCTGTAAATCACCGCTCCGAAATTGCATGCAATTCCACAGGAGAGTTGATGTATCTGCCCGAATTTCCCTGTTCACGACCACTCTGCATGGCGGATAAAGATTTACTTGATGACCAGTTTACTCAACTGCAACCTTCAGTTTCGGAATTTACTTTTGCCAGCCTGTATCTATTCCGGAAGGCACACCGGTATGAGATAACTCAACTTGGCAATTCATTGATACTTTCAGGTGTGGGCTATGGAGGAGAGCCTTACTGCTTAACTCCCTTGGGTGGAGATGTGCGAGACGCTACAGAAAGGCTCTTGTCATCTGGCAGGGAACTATATGCGGTCGATGACCGGATGCTTCCGTTGCTTTCCGGCTGGCATGGGCCATTGATAATTATCGAGGATCGCGATGCCTTTGATTATGTGTATTATCGGTCTGATTTAGCAATGCTTCCGGGCAACCGCTTTCACAAAAAGAGAAACCGTATAAACTATTTTGCATTGCGTCACCGGTATGAGGTTGATGTCTTTGGTTCGCAGTATTGTGAAGGGGCGCTGCAGTTGCTTGACCTTTGGCTAAAAAATCGGGTAACAAATGGAGCAGCATCCCTCGTGTCGGAATCAGCTGCAGCCGCCGAGGCAGTTATGAATGCCGACCAACTTGGTCTGCAGGGAGTGGTTATTCTTGTGGAGGGAAGCGTTCGGGCATTTGCACTAGGCGAACTGCTGAACGGAACGACAGCAGTTTGTCATTTTGAAAAGGCGGACCCTTTCATGGAGGGCCTTTATCAACTGGTAAACCAGCAATTCTGTCAGCTGTGTTTTACCGAGTGTGAGTTTATCAACAGAGAACAGGATCTTGGTGAAGCGAGTCTGCGAACTGCGAAGCTGTCGTACCATCCTGCTTGTTTCGTAAAAAAATATCGTCTCAAAAAAACTGCCAGTAATAACCTTTAGGCCGGCAATGACGGTTATTCGCCAATAATCTTGACAAGCACACGTTTTCTCCGTTTCCCATCAAAATCACCATAAAATATCTGTTCCCATGGGCCGAGATCCAGATCGTAATCGGTGACAGCTACGACTACATCTCTTCCCATTATGGTTCTCTTCAGATGGGCATCGGCGTTATCTTCACAGCCATTGTGGTGATATTGTGAGTAGGGCCGTTCCGGGGCAAGCATTTCCAGCCACTCTTCAAAGTCGAGATGCAGTCCCGGTTCGTCATCATTAATGAAGACGCTTGCAGTGATGTGCATTGCGTTGCAGAGCAGCAATCCCTCCTTTATGCCGCTTTCCTGAAGACATTCCCTGATCTGCGGTGTAATGTTGATAAAATCTCTTCGTTTGCAGATTTCAAACCAGAGTTCCTTTCGATAGTGTTCCATGAAGATTTCTCCCGTTTTCAGTTAATCAATGTTCTTCTGAAAATAGAGCGACAGTGAAGTGAGCTCCAGAGCTGCCAAAGAACCGAGCAGTGGATCGTTTTTGTAGACACAGCCATTATCCAGGAGTATCCGGTCTGTCTGCAGACTTTGCTTGATACGTTCCTTGCTTACCGGAGTGTGTCCGGAAATTACTTTCTTATGCTCGTACGAAACAGGCTTTGATTCATCGGGGCGACTCCAGAGCATGTGTTCGATATCATTGTACGAATCATCCGACAGGTAATTGAAGCCCGCATGCACCAGAATACAGTCAGTAAGTTCCTGGTAACAAGGTAAGGCCGCGCAGAATTTCCTGTAGGCAGGAGGAAGCTCGCAGGGATCTTCAATGGCAAAGCTTGCCAGTGTCTCTTTTCCGCCGTTATTCATCCAGATACGATAGTAATCAAGGCTGCCGCACGCCCTCAGGAGCATCTCCTCATGATTCCCCCGTAACGGAAAGAGCTGATATCCCGTGTTCTGCATGAGGATGATCTGGTCAAGGACTTCTTTGCTTCGTGAGCCACGGTCGACGAGATCACCAAGAAAGTAAACTGAGTCTTCCTTGGTGATTTTGAGAACGTCGAAGAGCAGCGCACACAACGTTCTGCTGCAGCCGTGGATGTCTGGTATCACAAAACGACGTCGATGCATGCAAGGTAACCACACCGGAAATGCCGGTATTCGGGATCAGTTTGATAGTGTACGGGCATTTATTGCACACTATCGTAAAAATACAGGTTTGAAAAGAGTGTAAACGGGTTCTGGTGTTTCGTGTCAACGGCACGAAGGAGAGGACGCTTTATTCGAAAACAGTTCTGAGCTGTATAGCCACAGTATTCTAATGGTGAGCCAGCTATTTCTAGCAGCGGGTTGCTCAACAGAACCTATTCTGCGGATCTCAGACTTTTCGGGCGGTATCATGGTTGGTGGTGTGGAAGGATCTTCAGAGGGTTCATGGGGCCACGGGCTGATTTTTTGCTGTCGTCGAGGAAAATTTCGAGTACTATCGAACTCAGCAAGGTTGTCCGCCATCAGCGGAAAACGTCGTGGGGATTCCGGAAGGGGCACGTAATGTTTCATGTACAATACTGCTTTTGCCTTATCCTGGCAATTATTACGCTCCATCTGCACCTGGGCGAGACTGCACATGCTGACGTTTCCGTGCCGCTGACTCTGAAGCAGGCACTCTCCCTGGCGGTGCAGAACAATCTTGAAATCCGCGCCGAGAGGTACAATCCGGCGCTTCGTGAGGCAGAACTGCAAAAGAATCTGGCCATATATGACCCTTTGGTTCATGCCTCGGCTTACTACCGTAAATCGCATATTTCCTCTGTTGCTACGGCTCCCTCCCTAGGGGAAAGTCATCAGCAGAATGCCTCTGCAGAAATTGCAGTTGAACAGCTTACGCCGTTGGGTGGCGTGCTGGGACTTTCATTTGCCAACCTGTGGAGTCGCGGCAGTGACTATTCGGCCAGAGGTTTGCTATCCAGGTACTGGCAGTCAGAACTGGCGTTGACCTATGTGCAACCGCTTCTGAAGAATTTCGGCAGGGAACCAACCGAGTTGGGTATTGCCGTGTCATCACGCAGTAAGGATGCTGCAGGAGATCACTATGTTGCTGTAATGCTTGGGGTCGTCGACAAGGTGAGAACAGCATATTTCGTTTTGCGTAGTCTGAGCGAAAATCTTCGAGCCAAACAAGCAACACTAACCCTTGCCCGAAAGATTCTTGACGATACCCGTGGCAGGGTCAGGGCCGGCACGTTGCCGGCAATGGATATACTCAGTGCCGAGTTCGGCGTTGTCACCCGGGAAAAAGAGTCTCTGGATGCGGAAAAGGCTTTCCAAGATCAGCAGGATTATATGCAGCAACTGTTACAACTACCGGAAGGACAGGTGGTCGTACCTGTGGATCCTCCGGTACGCACGCCAATTGACATTGATGAAATTGCTGCGGTGGCAAAGGCTTTGACGACCAGGCCCGATCTGCGGGCCCAGCGTGAAGTTGTTGCAATTGCCGAATTGGAAGCCAGAGTGGCGCGCAGTCGCACACTGCCGGACCTTGCCCTGACGGTCAGTGGTGCTCTTGCCGGTTTGGACAAGGGTTATGATCGAATAACTGAACAGGTTGGTTCTGCAGAGTACCCGGCATGGGGAGTCGGTCTGCAGTTCGCATACCCGCTTGGTAACCGTGCCGCGCGAAACGATTCTACCAAGGCTGCCCTTTCCGCTGCGCAAGCTAGGGTCCAGTTCCGTCGTTTGGAAGATACGGTGCGCACTGAAGTCAGACGTGCCGTACGGGCCGTAAAGACTTCTTTCCTGCAGCTTGCTGTTGCCGACCGCGGACTGGCATTCGGCGAAGAGCGGTTTCGTGCCTATCTGGGGAAGCGTCAAGTTGGTCTGGCCACGACCCGGGAAGTTTTCGATGTGCAGAATGATCTGGTCGCAGCAGAAGCACAGAGAATCAGGGCAGAGGCAGAGTATGCCATAGCTCTCGGCCAGCTTTGGTTGTCCACGGGAGAACTGTTGGCGCAGGAAGGCGTTGACCCGCAACCTGGTTCAGCAGACGCCCTTTACAGGAGTCATCATCATTAGAAACCGAGCACCGACTACCCATGAAAGTGTTCAGCGCTAAGCCATGATTCTATTTCTGATCGTTTTTCTGACAATTTATGGGGGGATGCATTATTTTCTATTGCGGAGGATTCGTTCTGTCTTCACCATCAGTGTGCGAGCAAAATTCGTCATACTCTTGGGTATGACGGTACTTTGCTGTCTGCCGCTGTGTATTCGACTCCTTGAACGGTCTGGACTGCATGGTGCTGCAATGTTTGCAGCACACATTGGCTATTTCTGGATGGGAATGCTGTTTATCTTCATCTGGGTTTCTCTGCTCATCGATGGAATCTTGCTGGTATTGCGCGGCATGAGTCGCATCCGTGGTGGTAATGGCTCTTTTTTCGATGCACCACAGCGGATCGGGTTGTATGGAGCGGCTCTAACCACAGTGCTTATTGCCGGATATGGTTACTGGGAGGCACTGGACGTGCGCACCGAGACGGTGTATATCAGTACCGACAAACTGCCCCCCACCATTGAACAATTCACGCTCGTGCAGATATCAGATGTGCATCTTGGACTGATAGTTCGCGAGTCACGTCTCAGGAAGATTGTCCGGAAAATTCAGGAGAGCAAACCTGATCTACTGGTTTCTACGGGAGACCTGGTTGATGGTCAGCTGGGCAATATCGAAGGAATGGCAAGCATGCTCGCGGATGTGCGGCCAACCTGGGGCAAGTTTGCGGTAACGGGAAATCACGAATACTACGCCGGAATAGACAGTGCACTGTCTTTTACGCGTCAAGCAGGGTTCGTAGTTCTGAGGGGGGATTGGACGGACCTGACCGATTACCTGACAATTGCCGGTGTCGACGATCCCGTGGAAACAAGAACCTCTGGCAGCATGCCATCTGAAAGGAAATTACTGGCTAATATTTCCCGGGACAGATTTACGGTTCTTCTGAAACACCGACCTGCAATCGACCCGGGTAGTATTGACTTGTTTGACCTGCAGCTATCCGGACATGTGCATAAAGGCCAGATTGCACCGTTCAACCTGATTACCAGCATTGTCTATCCGGTCAAGACCGGGCTGACTGTGTTCGGAACGTCATCAGCCCTTTACGTAAGCCGCGGCACAGGCACATGGGGACCTCCCCTACGGTTTCTGACACCACCTGAAATAACCGTAGTGCACCTGGTGCGCGCCAATCGGGCAGGTTCCCTGAGATAGTGCTGCCGGTATGGTCTTCGGGAAAACCCTGTGGAGAGGAAGAAATTCAGCGGCAATCATCGCGCCACAGGCAGTCTTCCTGACCGCAGCAGGCTGCCGTATCGGTGTTATAACAGGCAGTGTTACCCTCGTCCTGCTGAATTGCCCTGATCAATTCGGTTTTTTTCAGATTGGAGATTTTTAGACCGCGTTGTTTTGCAATTTTCTTAACTGCTTCGAGATTCATGATCGACTCCTCGTGCACGGATGTTTGTGCTGGAAAAATTGTACAAACTATAGCAAAGTCAGACTTGATTACAACTGGGCAGGTGCATCTTTTCCCACGACACTGCAGTTACGGTGAAGGAAGATGAGGTGCATATACTGTTACCAAGGAGACGTCTAGATGAAAGCATGGTTGATTGTAAGCGGGAAGGTTTCTGCGGTGGTGGCCGGTTCGAGAATTGCCGTACTGGTTTTTTCGGCGGTGGCGCTACTGTTTCTTTCGTGTACACCTGCACAGTCTTTCCGAATTCCGGAGAAACTTGTTTTCGATTTGACATGGACCGGAATCAAGGCGGGTACCGCTACTCAGGAAATTATGTTCAGTGGTGCTGACACCCGGATTGTTTCGACCGCCCGTTCCGCCGATTGGGTAACAGTTTTTTTCCCTGTGGATGACCGGATTGAGACTGTTCTGAAAGGTAATAATCCTGCCAAGCTTGGTCTGCCTTTTTCCAATTCGATGAAGATCAGGGAAGGCCGTCACCGGAGGGATAAGGAAGTGCGTTACGATCACGGGAACAGAACTGCCTATTACCGGGACAATATCAAGGGTGAAAGGCAGGAAATCTCCATTGCCGCCGCAACGGTGGACACGCTTTCCAGCTTTTACTTTGTGAGACAAATGAAACTAGAGGTTGGAAAATCAGTTTTTATTTCAATTCTTGACAACAAGAAGCTCTGGGATGTGGAAGTTGAAGTGCTTCGCAGGGAAAAAATCAAGACAAAGCTGGGAACGTTTGACACAATAGTCGTAAAACCCCATCTCAAGTCGGAAGGTATTATGGATAAGCGGGGCGATATGCTCATCTGGTTGACCGATGACCAGCGCCGCTTGCCGGTCAGGATGAAAACAAAAGTGAAAATCGGCAGCATTACGGCTACGCTGGTTGGTGGCACGTACCAGTAACAATTCTGCCTTGCCGAAAATTAAAAGCTCCTCCCGCCCATGTGGTATCGGTTTGGAGCTTTTTTCTTTGCATTAACGTTTTGTTGTGCTAGGGATAATTCGTCAACCTTGTATGGTCAGGTGGTTAACAGTCACTTTGTGGCTTGCTGAGGACGTATGGGTACACACTACACTGAAGAACTCCTGCGGTTGCGAGAGGAGGGGCTTTACCGGCAGATGCGCAGCGTGGCGGGTGCCCAGGGCAGTCATGTGCTCCTGGAGGGGAGACATGTCCTTCTTCTCTGCTCCAATAATTATCTAGGCCTCGCAGATCATCCCTGGATCAAGGAAGCTGCCGTTCGGGCCATCGAGTCCTACGGTTGCGGCGCCGGTGCATCACGTCTGGTTTCCGGTACCATGGAGCTCCATGAAAGTCTGGAAGTACGTCTTGCCGCATTCAAGAACGTTGAAAGGGCCCTTGTTTTCAATTCAGGCTATGCAGCCAACACGGGCATCATTCCGGCGTTGATGGGGAAGGGGGACGAAATCTTTTGTGACCGGCTCAATCATGCCAGTATCATAGACGGTTGCCTCCTGTCCCGTGCCCGGTTGATCCGCTACCCCCATAACGATATGCAGGCGTTGCGCAGACTCCTTGCGGAGCGGCCAGATGCCGGGCGTCGATTGATCATAACCGACGGTGTCTTCAGTATGGATGGAGACTGTGCGCCTCTGATGCAACTGGTTAAGCTCAAGCGTGAGTTCGGCGCACTGCTGATGGTTGACGATGCCCATGGTACCGGGGTGCTCGGCGCGGGGGGGAGGGGGACGTCAGAGCACTGTGGTGTGTCTGCGGATGTTGATATCCATATGGGCACACTGAGCAAGGCTTTGGGAGGATTCGGCGGATTCGTTGCTGCCTCGGCGGAATTGATCGATTATCTGATTAATCGGGCCAGATCATTCATTTTCTCTACAGCATTGCCTCCCTCTGTCCTGGCTGCGGCCCATGCCGCCCTGGATATCGTCGATTCCCCGGAGGGAGGCCGGTTGCGGGTTCGACTGCTGCAGCATGCCGAAACGTTTCGCGGTTTACTCAAGGAATCCGGCTTTGATACCTTGGGAAGCACAACCCAGATCGTTCCCCTTCTGGTAGGTGATGCCCGTCAAACCATGGCGTTTTCCCGAGGGTTGCTTGATCAGGGGATCTATGTGCAGGGAATTCGTCCTCCAACGGTACCTGCCGGGACAAGTCGCCTTCGCTGTACACTCATGGCAACCCATAGTGAGAATGATGTGGACCGGACTGTTGCAGCGATACAATCCATGGCAAAGCAGTTGGGCTTGGCCGTTACACGATAAGTTCACATCCGAAGTGAAGTTTCCGGATGAAAACAACCCGGTTTACACCCGGCAGTTCCGCTGCCGTCACCACCATGCCACACATAACTGTACAGACCTGTGAGAAATTGTATTTTGAAGATTCGGGCGACAGCGGACCGCCCCTGGTTTTTGTCCATGGCTGGTCCTATTCAGGGGCTGTCTGGCGCCAGGTCCGGGAGTGCTTCTCAGAGCGCTATCGCTGCATAGTTGTGGATTTGCCCGGCCATGGGCAATCATCCCCTTCTGTATCCGGCTACACCCTTGACTCTCTGGCTGTTACACTCAACGAGCTGATTGCCCGGTTGGAACTGGCGAATGTG
>CAYSWG010000115.1:0-8263 GCA_964434465.1 uncultured Geobacteraceae bacterium | reverse complement strand
AGGCGGCACGTTCCCATACCGCCTTCATGATTGCTATCCGTCGAGTCAGCAAAAACTATGTACGGCCAGGAACTAGGCAGCCTCCATGCACAGCAACTGGTCCGAAGCAAGCAGCCCGTCCATATCCAGCAGGACATGGGGCATGCCGTCGATTTTTGCAATCCCCAGCAGATAGTCCCTGTTTGTCTCAACGATATGCCACAGGGCATCTTCGATTTCACTGCCGTGAATCGTAACCGCATCGGATACCGCATCCACGACGATCCCGGCCATCACCACCGAGTCGCCGCTGCCGATTTCCACCACGATGATGCAAGCGCGTTTTGAATCCCCGAAATCACCCAGATTCAGCTTACCGCACAAGTCAATGACCGGAATGGTCGTGCCCCGCAGATTGATCATTCCCCGCACATAGTGTGGCGTATTGGGCACCGAGGTAACGGATACCATCCTGATGATCTCCTTGATCTTCATGATGGGAATGCCGTACTGCTGATCCTGGAGCGACACAAGCAGATACTTGCCCGTTAGCCGTCTGATCCGTTCATCCTCCTGTTCCTGCCGTTTCTCTTCAGTTATGTCGATGAGCGTCCCGGTGACATACTCCATCCTTCCTTCGCTGTTGCACATGATCTGGGCCAGCTCGAGAATCCATTTTTTGACACCGGATTTGGTACGGATGCGGTAGGCGCGGGTGTAGGTCCTGTCTCCCTTCAGGGCGACCTTCAGGGCATCCGTTGCCAGGTGCAGATCTTCCGGACACATGATGTCTTTGACCCAGTTCAGGGATTTATCGTTGAACTCATGATTTTCGTATCCGGTCAACTCGACGATCCGGGTACTGTAAAACTGGACGGATCCGTCGGGAAACCCTTGATACCCCACATTGAAAATATTCTTCAGATCCATAATCTCCAACCTCCGATAGCATGTCAGTGCCCGGCTGTTACAGAGAAACAGACAGCCGCATCACTAGACGACCAAATGGTGTAGTTATCGGCATAATCGGAAAAAAATTTAACAGTATCTGAAGAAAAGATCACGAAGAAGATGAGAAGACATGGGGCGCAGCTGAACCGACAGCCCAACCAGGACATCATGACAGGCAGCGAGAAGAAAATGGTCAGCGTGCGATTATGTTCTGCTCAGCGGCCGGTCAGGTGGCGGACCGCTTTGTCCAGCCCGTCCAGAGTCAGCTCGAACATGGGAAAGGTCTTACCGATGCGGCTGACGGTCTCGCCGTACTTCCAGAGTGATGCATCCATGGGGTTGAGCCAGGCGGCGTGGCGGAAGGTGCCGGCCAGTGCCTGCAGCCGGACAATGCTGGGTTGCTTCTGCCGATACTCCAGCATGATGGAGCCGTCAATGGCAAACAGTTCTTCGGGTGCCATACTGGCATCGCCGACGATGATCAGACGGGTTTCCGGGTCGCGGCCGAGCAGCTCCTCAACGGCTTCCGGCCGGTGGCGCCGCTCCGCGTCGCACCAGACCCGGTCGGTGACCGTATTGTGGAAATAGCGAATGGCAAGATCGTTGAACTGAGCGCGGGCATAGTGGAACAGGGTGCGGACCGTCTCCACGTAGGGGTCCATGGACCAGCCGCCGTTGTCCATGAGCAGGAGGATCTTCAGCCGGTCGGCCAGGCGCCGGTCAAAGACAATCTCTATTTCCCCGGCGTTGCGCATGGTCTGGTGGATGGTTTTCTCCACATTGAGCCGATCCTTCGGACCGGCCGGCACCAGTCGGCGGAGCCGTTTCAAGGCTTCACCCATCTGGCCGCGGGTCAGGGGCGCTGACCGGGAGTAATCCTGGTAGCGGCGTTCCAGGGCGACCTTGCTTGCCGAATGCTTGCGGGAGGTGCCGCCAATACGCATGCCGCCCGGCCGGTTGCCCGAGTGGCCGATCGGTGAAACGCCGCCGCTGCCGATCCACTTCCGCCCGCCATAATGGACCCCCTTCTGATCCTGCAGCCGGTCCAGGAGATATTGCTCCAGTTCCGCGGCGCTCAGTCGGCGCAACTCTTTTTCGCTGAGACCAAGGGCCCTGGCAAGATCCTCGGGGATCTTCAGCCACTGCTCCAGAAGCGCCCGGGCCGATTCGTCCAGAGAAATCCCTTCCTCGGGCAACCCGTCAACACCGGCAAAAAGCCGGGCAAACACCTGATCATAGCTGTCGAAATCCCGTTCGCTCTTGACGAGAATCGCCCGGGCCACGGTGTACAGATCATGGAGCGAGGTGATCAGACCCAGGCTCAGGGCCTGCTGCAACCGGAGGAAGGCCGTTGGCGTCACGGCAATGCCCCGCTGGCGCAAGGCGTAGAAAAAGGGGATGAACATTGCTGGTTCTCCTGCCCGATCAGGCGCCCGTTTCGTTCAGGGCCCGCTCCAGATCACCGCTTTTCTTGAAGAGAATGCCCAGGTACGGAATGGCGTCCTCGGTGAGGGCTGCCAGGCGAAAATCCGGGTCGGCGGTCAATGCCCGCAGCCAGTTGAGCAATTCTCGGGTGGCCGGTTTCTTCTCAATGCCGTCAATCTTCCGCAGCCGGTAAAAGGCGTTGATTGCGGCATGGGCCAGGTCATCGGACAGATCGGGAAAGTGCACGGTAATGATGCGGCGCATCATCTCCTGGTCGGGAAAGGCGATGTGGTGGAAATTGCAGCGGCCGAGAAACGGGTCGGAGAGATCCTTTTTCGCGTTGGAGGTGACGATCACCACCGGCCGGTGCCGGGCCTTCACTGTGTGGTCAATTTCCAGGATATCGAATTGCATCTGGTCCAGGACATCAAGCATGTCGTCCTGAAAGTCCGTATCGGCCTTGTCGATCTCGTCAATGAGCAGCACGGTGCGCCGGTCGGCGACAAAGGCCTGCCCGATCTTGCCCATGCGGATGTACTCGGAGATATTGCTCACGTCGCGGCTGGAATCACCAAACCGGCTGTCGTTGAGCCGGGTCAGGGTGTCATACTGGTAGAGTGCCTCCACCAGCTTCATGCTCGACTTGACGTTGAGAATGATCAGCGGCATGTCCAGGCTTTCGGCAATGGCGTGGGCCAGCATGGTCTTGCCGGTGCCCGGTTCGCCTTTCAGCAGCAGGGGCATTTCCAGGGCCATGGAAACGTTGACGATCTTCGCCAGTTCCTCGTCAAGGACATAGCGGTTGGCACCGCCGAAGCGGTGGAAGTTCTGTTCGGTCATGGTGGTGGAGCTCCTTGTCAAAGTCACCGTTTAACGTTGTTCTGCAGGGGAAAACCTGGCGATTGCCCTGATGCGGGCGGCCCACCGGGTCGCCCCTGCGGGAAACCTGTGCACTACGATGTTGTCATGTTCTCAGCCCCAGGTCACCTGGGCCGGATTGCGGGTCGGGATGCGGGAATATTCGAATTCCGGATAGCCGATCATCAGGCCACCGCACATTTTGTGGCCAGGCGGCAGCCCCAGGGCCGTTGCAACGCCGGGCGATTTTCCTGCTGCGATCATCAAAAATCCCGCCCAGCAGGTTCCCAGGCCAAAGGGAAGCGCCGCCAGATCCAGAGTGGCCAGGGCTATGGTGGCTGACGCATTGACCATGGGGTCATCGGCTGCACCGTGGGCAACAACCAGGGCCGGCGCCTTACGCAGGATGGGATCACGACCCATCTCCCACGCCTTGAGCATGCCCCGTGCCCCGTGTACCTGCTCACCCTCTTCGGAACGCAGCCAGTCAATCACCGCCAGGGAGAGGAACTGCACCTCCTGCTCATCGAGAATTACTTTCCAGAACACGCTCTGGGTGTTCATGCCGGTCGGTGCATACCGGACAATGTCCAGAATCTGCCCGATAACATCCCGGCTGATCAGATCCTTGCGGTACGTGCGCACCGAGCGCCGCCCCTTGATGAGCTGACCCACCTGCTCCGGACTGAGCCGCCAGTACGGCTCCAGGGGCGGGCAGTCACTGGCCGGCATGCGACAGTGGTCCAGGGCACCGGTCGGACAGGCAGCCACACAATGGCCGCAGGTAATGCAGCCCTTTTCGATCTTCTCGATGGTTGTGGGAAATCCCGTGGCCGGAAAGCCTTCGCCCAGGGCGATAATGCCCACCGGACACGACCGTGCGCAGTAGCCGCAGCGCTGGCAGCTGCTTTCATCAATGCTGATCAGTCCCATCTGTTTCCTCCCCTGTCCCCTGCGGGTAAGTTGTGTTGTAGTGTCATGTGATCAATGAACAGATTGATGCCGGCCACCGACCGTTCCATATAGCGTTTGTCCCCCACAGTTTTGGCCAGCAGGATGCCGCCTTCAATGAGGGCGATAAAGGTGGCGGCAAACAACGGGGCATCCGTGTCCGGGCGAATCTCGCCCTCTGCCTTGCCGGTCTCGACCATGGCGATCAGGCGGCTCTCCCAGGCGGTCAGCACCCGCCGCACCTCTTCGTGAAGGCGCGGGTGGGCATCGTCGGCATCAACGGCGGTATTGAGGACCGGGCAGCCGCCCTGCTGCACGGTGTCCTCGAAAAAGTCGACGAATGTTGCGGCAAAGGCCCGCAAACGGGCCACGGTTCCCTGGCAGGGTGCAACCATTTCCCGAACCCGCTGGGAAACATGCTGCACACTGTGCTGAAACGACTCCACGGCCAGAGTGTCCTTGTCGGGGAAATGACCGTAAATGGCCCCTTTGGTCAGGCCGAGGGCTTCGCAGAGCATGGTCATGGAGGTGCGCTGGTAACCGTTTTTATTGAAAATAACCGCCGCTTTTTCGATAATCATCTGTCTGGTGTCGTCCGCTTTTCCCAAGAAACCCTCCGTAATACTACTGTACGTGCAAGGAAATATACCAAGCGGTATATTGCTGTCAAGGAGCAAATATACCAAGCGGTATATTTGCTGACGAAAAAACAACCGGCCCCGACCGACTGCAGTGTGCAGGAGTGACCGGCTGTTTCGGGCCGGGCACGGCGCGCTGCGTACGACAGGTCGTGCTATTTCTTTACGACCAGCGTACCTGCCAGGATGTCATGGAGAGCCTGCTTTTTCTCAGTAAAACCGGCCATGATGAAACCGACCATCAGGATCACGGCAGAGATGATTTTGCCCCAGTACCGGCCATTGGCCCTGCCGAAGGAAATCCGGTTGCCATCGAGGTCGGTGACGATCAGTCGCAACACCATTTTGCCGGGCGTTGCCTGCTTTGCCGATGCTTCCAGCATGGTGAAGTACAGCCAGTTCAGGATAAAGCCGATACAGTAGCCCATTATTCCGGCTATCACCTGGATGGTCGTGGAGTCAAATCCCAGTATCGCCAGGATAATGCCGAGGATGACACCCAGTATTCCGCCGATCACAGCCCCACCCAGCGAGAGAATGATCGTGTCGATGATCGATGCGACAAAGCGCAGCCAGAACCCGGCATAGACAACGGTTGCCCGTTGTGGAGCCAGCTGTGCACCCGGGTGAAGCGGCGTTCGGCATGACGAACAGAACTGTGCGGCGTCATTATTCTCGGTACCACAGTTGGAACAAAACATTGCTGCCTCCTTACGCGTTTTGGTAATCAGAGTCACGTGCTTCTGGGTTTCGGCTGGTGGAAGCGTTGCACCGCGGCAACCCGGGGCCCATGGCGCATGCCAAAAATGAGCAGCGCCTGAAAGGGGGAGCCATGCTGTTCCGGGCCCGGTTTATGGATACTGTCGATTGTCCTACGGCATGGTCGCGGTGAAGATCGCCCGCAGCGGTGCCGGGTGCCCCTCTATGGTCTTCTCCGGATCATGGGGATCAAGAAAATCCGCCAGGGACTCGAAACGCATCCACTCTGTCGAACGCTGTTCCTCGAGGCTGGTGTGGGTGGCGTCGACGCAGGCAATCTCCGTGAATCCGCAGCGCTGCAGCCACAGGGTCAGTGCCCCGCGAGACGGCAGGAACCAGACATTGCGCATTTTCGCGTACCGTCCCGGCGGCATGAAGACCGTCCCCTGATCCCCCTCGACAATCAGCGTCTCCAGGATCAACTCCCCGCCCGGGCGGAGGCAGCCCTTCAACTCGAACAGATGGTCGATGGGTGAGCGGCGATGGTAGAGAACGCCCATGGAGAAAACGCTGTCGAAGCAGGCAAGATTGCCAGGCACCTCTTCGATGCCCATGGGAATGACATGGTGCCGGGGATCGCGCAGGTACCGCTGCAGTACCTGGAACTGCATCACCGAAGCCAGAAAGGGCTCAATACCAAGGACGAAGTCGGCGCCGGCACCGCGCATGCGCCAACCGTGATAGCCGTTGCCGCAGCCCACATCCAGGACTCTGCGTCCGGCCAGGGGCTTGATGTGGGGCAGCAGGCGCTGCCACTTCCAGTCGGACCGCCACTCCGTATCGATCTCGATGCCGAACAGCGTGTAGGGGCCCTTACGCCAGGGGTGAAACGCCCGGAGCCGGGCAACCAGTTCATCGCGACTGAAGGTGCCCAGATCAGCGCTGGAGCCGATGGTGACGTTGTCCTGCAGGGAAATCCGGGACGGCAGCAGCTCCGGCAGCGTCTGCAAAGCACCCAGCCAGTCCGCCATCGTGCCATGCCGCTCCAGGAGACGTTCCTCGGACAGGGTCCTGTGCAACTGCTCAGCCCAGCGCTCCTGACCCATGGCGGCAAGCTGCGGATAGAGTGCGGCATAGCTGTTCATTGAAATGCAACCAGGGAGACAAAGTTGCAGCACTGGAACCACAGTTCAGCGAAAGAGAACCCTGCCGCCTGCAGCCGGTCCTGATGACAGGCGAGGGTCTCGGGGATCAGCACCTTCTCAAGCGCTGACCGCTTCTGGCTGATCTCCAGATCGCTGTAGCCGTTGGCCCGCTTGAAATCGTGATGCAGCTCTTCATGAAACTGTTGCCGTTCCGGCTCGCTAAAGGCGATTTTCTCGGAGAGGATGAGAATGCCGCCCGGGTTGAGCCCGGCATGGATCCGCTGCAGCAGCGCCAGTCGCTGTGCGGGGGGGATGAACTGCAGGGTAAAGTTGAGGACCACCACCGAGGCGTCCTCAATGGCAACATCCAGGAGATCGGCACAGAGCATCGTAACCGGAATGGTCGACAGAGTATCGAGAGCCAGGAGCTCACGGGCACGCTCAATCATCGCCGGGGAGTTATCCACTGCAATAATATCGCAGTCCGGCGCGGTGATCCGCTGGCGCATGGCCAGAGTGGCTGCCCCGAGGGAACAGCCCAGATCATAGCAGTGACTCCCGGCCTGGGCGTATTTCCCGGCGAGAGTGCCGATAGTGGCGATAATCATCCCGTAGCCGGGGACCGATCGTTGAATCATGTCGGGGAATACGGCGACAACCCGTTCGTCGAATTGAAAATCAACCATCTCCTGCAGGGGTGCCGCATAGATGGCATCAGTTTTTTTGATCACAGTCTTCTGGTCCTTCGTAAATTGGCTAGTCGAAAAAAGTCGAAGATAGCGATTCTGCGGGAGAATAGCAAGAGCTAGGGAACGGCTCTGCGCTTCATCCGAAGACCAGCAGGCTGAAGGTCCCGTGCGCGAAACTTCCAGCTTTTTCCCAAAACTACGCCCGGAAAATGCAGGCCCGGGCAGGTCCAAGGGCTATCCACCGGCACCAGATACATCCTCAGTTTCTGAGCACCAGGTAAATGACCACGGCAAGCAGGGCCATGCCGCCCATAGCCGCAGCTACCACATGGAAAGCAAGGCGGGCTCTTAATTCTTCGACTCGCTGCACCAGCTTGGCATTCTGTTCCGCGAGCGCCTTTATCAGTTCAGAGGAAGCCTGCATCTGATCCTGAAGGCATTTGACACCATCCTCCAGCGCCAGCACCCTTGCTTCCATCGAATTCCCGTCAGACGGATGCTCATCCGTCGAAGCATCACTCTGCCCGCTTTGAATGGAATCCTGCTTCCTGCGATTGATGACCGCCCTCCACAGTTTTGCCGCAGCATCCGCGACTTTCGGCGCATTGTCCACAACCTGGCCCCACGGGATCTTCGATAGTACGGTAATTACGGTTCCTACACCCATTGCTGCCTCCAACTCCACACGTTTACTGTGAATGCTCTTGGGGAATTCCCCTGACGTACGTTTATGGGGTACCATACCGCCCGGTGTTCTCAATATAGCGGACCTTTCCTGCCCGGAATTCAACCCGATATATGAAACCATTGGGGCCGGGATCATAGGTCCAGTGGGATTGAAACGTCTTGGATCTTCTCTGCTGGTAGGCATCCGAACCAGTAAGCGGCAAAACTGTCGTCAGTATCGTGCTGCTGGGCTGACCGCATT
>CAYSWG010000114.1:0-8283 GCA_964434465.1 uncultured Geobacteraceae bacterium | reverse complement strand
ATGCGGGGGATGTAGTGTTGGCCCGGCATGTTCTCCGGCCAACACGGGTATTTACTGTTTTTCGGCTTTTTTGACGAGTTTTTTCACCAGGGCATCGGCGTCTTCTGCGACGACCTTTTTGCCGTCCACCCGGGCGATTTTGCTCTTGCTGCATTCATTGCAGATGTCGATGCACTTTTTCACTTTCACATCAAGATCAGGTTGCTCTTTCAGCAAACGCTTGGCGATCTTGTCGGCCCCCTTGTTTTTATCACAGAGTCTGACTTTCATTGCGGACTCCTTTGTCTGTCTGCTTGTAGTTACCCGTGCTCAGGGTGCTGGCGGCGTGAATACGCGGGTGGCCAGGTCACGGTCGACCATCATCAGCCCCTGGGGACTGTCACCGACCAGTTTCAGCTGGGCGATGATATCATTGTCGTTGCCTTCCTCTTCGATCTGTTCGGTGACAAACCATTGCAGGAAAATTTGCGTGGCGTGATCCTTCTCCTTGACTGCCAGGTCCATGAGATCGTTGATGCACTTGGTGATGAACTGCTCATGTTGCAGGGTCTGTTCAAACATGGCGAGCAGAGTGCCGTACTCGACGGGTGGCGCGGCAATGGCTTCCAGCTGGGCGTGTTGCCCCTGGCTGTTGATGTAGGTATAAAACTTCATGGCATGGGCCATCTCCTCCTGGTACTGGACCATGAACCAGTTGGCGGCGCCTTTCAGGCCGACGTAGGTGGTGTACGAGGACATGGCCAGGTACAGGTAGGCGGAATACAGTTCTTTGTTTAAATGCTTGTTCAATGACTGGACCATTTTTTTGCTCAGCATGGGGGAAACCTCCTTAATGGTTGAATGTGCTCCTCATTATAATAGGTAACACTGGTTTTGCCAGCGGAAATCGATCAACTGTTCAGCGGAACGACAGTGCCTGTTCCGCTTCCAGGAGAACGCGCCACAGGTCGGTGCTGTCTCCCAGGCCCAGTTTGACCAGATAGGCGGCAATGCTCATATTGGTGCGGGCGCGAAACAGTTCAACCTGGCCGGGGAAATCAGCTGGTAGTTCCCGGGCTTCTTCCCCGTAGGCGTCAAGGAACAGATGCTCCGGAAGTTCGGCAAGCAGTTCTCCGTGATTGAAGAACTGGTTGCGGAACTGGGCGAGAAAGCAGCCCACATCGAAAGCCGGTGGAAGGCAGAAGGAGCTTTCAAAATCTATTGCTGCAATAAACAAGGTGTCCCGATTGTCCTGTCTGTCCTGGCCGATGATGACGTTTTTCGGATGGAAGTCGCCGTGACCCTGTACGAGTAAGCGGGGTTTGTGGGCAAAAAGCCTGAACTCTTCCGTCTGAACCACGCTGAGTATCTCTTTTACACGGGCGGCGTGGACATGATTTATTTCCGTAAAGCGTTCAGCATATTTCCCGAGCCGTACCGGTTCCCGCTCCAGAAACTCTTCAACCGGGGTGGTGTGCAGGCGACAGTTATGCAGTCTGGCCAGCCAGCGCGCAGTCAGTTGGAGATAGTCACGCCTGTCGGCGCGGGTTGCCTTGAGGAGTTTGTCGAACAGGGGTTTGCCGCGTAAGCCTTCTTCTATCAGAGTCATGGTGGCATGATCTTCATCAATGGGTTGGGGCACCCGGTAGCTGCCGCCCTGGAAGCCTTGCCGGTTCAAGGCTTCGGTAATATGGTAGGCACGTTCTGCCGCCTGCCACTTGTGCCGGTTGGTGATGGTTCTGATGATAATCCGCTCCCGGGCCTCATCCTGTCCCTTGGCGCCGATGGTCAGTTCCGTAACCAGGCTGTTGGCGCCGGAGCGGGGAATCTCCTTGAAAAACGGCCGGCAGCGCCCGGCTTTTATTTCCCCGGCCAGTTCAGTAACGGTTGCCACGGGGTGGTCGAAGAGCGTCGGGTAGAGGCCGGCATAGCCGCTGCCATGGGTATCGGTGCCGGCGATGGCCGTAAAGCGCAGGCGATGCCAATCCCTCAGTGCGCGTGTATTCTCCCGGACGGTGTGATTTGAGCTGAAGATTTCCACGGCATCAAGCATGGCCAGTGCAACGTCGTCCGGTTGTCTGCTCCGGCGATAGGGGTGGGCCCAGACCAAGGCTGCCTCGGGGAATTTCTCCCCGATCAGGCCAAGGGGTGTACCTCGCTCCAGGGAGGCTGTAGCGCCGAAAACGAGCACATCGCCCAGTTCCGGTGTCGTTACTTCCTGGCCGCCCATGATGAGAAAATGGTCGGGTACCCCCGCAAATCGCCGCAGGTGCTGCAGTTCACCAGGATTCCACAGGTAATGGTGATCTGTCAGGATGATACCTTGCAGCCCCTTTGCGTGGACCTGACGGACAAGGTCTGCGGCCGGAATACTGCTGCAGGCGGAATGCTCCGCCGTATGGGCATGCATTTCAATGAGCATGGGGGAGAGCATAACAGGTCCGCGGGACACGGCAAGGTGCTATGCCTCGAAAATGAACTTGATTTATTCCTGGCTGGTGCGCTAGATTGGGGCTGTTTTTACCAGGATATCTGCCCAGGGTACTGAGCAGGGTACTGTGCGCTCGTAGCTCAGCTGGATAGAGCAGCGGACTTCGAATCCGCTGGTCGGGAGTTCGAATCTCTCCGGGCGCGCCAATAAAATAAATGGGTTACGACGAATAGTTGTAACCCATCTTTTTATCATATGCTTGTTTGATTGCAAACACGCCTGTGTAACTGTGTAACGTCGCGCGCGGTTTGACAGTAAAGCCCTTTTAATATTCAGGGGATTCAAGGTGTAACGGCGCGATTGGTTTTTTTGTAATTCTCGTCTGTTTTTTTTGTAATTAACAAAACATATTTTGCATGAAATTCTTTAACAGGTCACGCTGTTTGCTCCAAAATGAAGGCCGTTTACAAGCTTCATAAACGGCCTTCATACTCCCTGATTAGCGGCTCATGGCCGGGGTCTCTCAGGGCTTGCCCCTGGCAGCCCATTCCCTATTTGTCCCCTGGTAACGATGGAGGTCCAAGGGGACCCACCGCGTTTCTATGGCCTGCCTTGTCTCGAAAAGCGGTGGTCAGAATACAGGCTTGTAGTTACAAGCGCACGCTTAAAGCTTCCAGCCTTTCAGTTTCAGCTGCTACCGCACAGATCATAGTCTCTGCGGCAGTCGCAAACTTGGATTCTGCAAGAAAGCCCCGAGAATTGTGATGGTCAAAGCCGTTGTGCGACTCAAGGGCAAAAAGTGGAATCGACAAGGCAGCAGGAACCGTGTAGTTGTTAGATAACCCCGACCCACCGTATCTCTTGATCAGTGTATCAAGCGCAAGCAATTGAGCGTGCTTCTTTGCCAAATCTTTGCCGATTGCAAGATATTCTGCTCCGATCCGTTCAGCTTCACTCCGCAAGAAGCCCTGCATTTTCTCTACGCCGCCAATACTGAGCCGGTGCAAGTCCTCCTGAGCTTCGGTCAGCTTACGCTGAAGACCGGCCAGTGTTTGCCGTGTCTCCCTGGCAATAGGTTCCGATTTTTCGGAATGCTCGCGCTGTGCTGCCAAAGCTTTCCCCAGCTCGTCTTCAAGTGCGGCCTGTTCAGCAGAAACATCTACACCCAGCACTTTTTCGGCAAGCAGCTCCTCAAGGCGGCTTTTCATTGCGGGGGTATTGTCTGGTTGTGGGCTGCACCCCGCCAGCGTAGTCCCCTGCTCAGCTATGGCATTCTGAATAGCCTTCAGCCTTGATTCAGCGGCAGCGGTTGCCGTTTGGTGTGTAAGCAGATCGGCCAGATATGGGTTCTTGACTTCCTGTTTCGCCATCGAAAATACCTCCGTTTATTGTCGTTTCCATCCAGTTTGACGGACATGCCTTACCGCATCAGAAATGTTCACTGTCCTCCCGTGGTCAGCTTCATAATCGACGAATTCCAAGGCTCGACGAGTCAAGTCTTCCGGGGTCTCAACCTCTGAAAAATTATTGCCGCTGGCAGGTACATGCTTTGAGTTATCTTCAGCAAGCCACACTCCCACTTTTCCACCTGCTACGTTATGAAACGAGCCGGGACGTGGTAGCGGTGGAAAAGGATCATCCATGTAGCGTAACATCGGGATGTTTTCAAGGGCGTTCCCCTGCCAGCCGCCGCCGGGAATAATGACCTTGCCAAGGCCCGGATCATTCAACTGCTCCTTGAGGGTCAGCAGGTCTTTGACGACAAGTGACAGATGTGCGGCAAGGTTGTTGTAAAGCGAAATTGTCCCTTTTGCCTTTTTCAGCAGTTCACCGTTGCGGCCTTCATTTATCGGCTCCCCGAGAAGGTTTTCCACGCGTTCACCCCTTTCTTGAAACTCTGAATCAAAAATTATAGTTGTACTCAAACCCTTACCTCCTTCTCCGGCGACATTGATTTACCGCCCGCTGCCTAGCCTTATTCAAGACATGCCACAATTGACCCACTGACAGTCTGTATTTTTCAGACAACTGCTTGACTGTCATGGTTGTGCTGTCTTCAAGGATTTGCCTATTACGCAATGCCATCTCTTCTGGAGATATCCTGCCCGTTTTTTTTCCGGCCTTTTTCAAAATTTTCCATACGAGCTGGACTGAATAGCCGACTTCAACCGCAAAATCTTGAACCCGTTGCCCTTGATACCGTTCTACTATTTCGGCATGTCTCAGCCGGGCGTCTTCATATGCGCCCTTTCTAAAATAAAAGGAACTCCCCCCAACAGAGCTGATAAGGTGCACAGTCTCCTTGAGACCAATTGTTTCTAGGAGGTGTTTATATGTCTTCGTCTTATTTTCTTTAGTTGGAATATAAAGAACGCAACCTCTATAACACTGGCAAAGAGCGTTATAAGCATCGTCTGTAACAATGGATATAAGTTTTTCCGAAGGAAGCATATAAATCAGTCCTCTTTTTTTACATCTTTCATAATTCCGGCTCTTTTCACTATCTGTCGGACCCGATTCTCTGAGAGGTCATATTTAAGCGCCAGCTCCCTAAAGTTGCTGCCATTGAATTCAGCCACAATCGCCACAGCACGCTGCCCCGCTTTTTCAACAGCATTCTTGGGGAAGTAGAAACAGCTTCCGGCAAAACGCGCATAGAGACTTGATGAGAGCAGTGTCGCAAGCTTGATAACTGCATTTGGTGGTAAACCAGCATCTTTCAGGCATTCGACTATTACTGCCGTTATGTCAAGATAGAAATCTTTGGTTCCGTTATGAGACACACACCCTCCTATTATGGTTTTCGGTTGAACTCATACGTCGGGGAAGTCCGCCAGCCGCAAGCAAGGCAATGGTAGGTATCATGGTCCCGCTCTTCAAATTGCCTGTCGGGATCATATGCCATGTAACCGTCACACCGGGCACACCGCCCAGTGAACACCAGAAACCGGGTACTTTTGACTGTCCGTGTACGCCGATCACGACAGGCCGTTTCGTCCAGCAGGGATTCATCCGGTGCAAAATCCGTTTGTGCCTCGGCTTCATCAACCAGGGCAATGATTTCACTGGTGAGGCCAGGGATAAAGCTTTCAATGTGGTCCAGAGAGTCCGGCAAACATTCTGCTGCCCAAAGAAGCAGCTCATCCGCCTGGTCAACATCAGGGTCTTGGCGCTGCTCCAAAATTTCAACGGGACAGCCTTCAACATTTTGAACAGGGTGAATATCAGATGGAACGGAAGGGATCAACCGCAAGGCCGGGTGCGGCGGTGGTACCTGCTTCTCAAGTCCGCCGCAGCCTTCACAGCGTAAATCAAACGCTGATTGCTCACGATTCTTGGCACATGCGGCAGCCGTCAAACGGGCATGGTGGCGTGAACAATAGGTAGTGTTCAGTGCAAGCCATGTTTCGAGGTCTGATGATGAAACTGCAAGATGCATAAAGGAATATCTCCGGCTTGGCATTCGTGGCACGCTCATCAGTCCCCGGCAGCCCTGCCGGGAAGACAGGGGAAACTCTCCCCCCTGTTTCGCATAGTGATTACAAACCTTAACCCTGCATGGTTGACGGTGCCAACAGGACATCGCCAATATCCCCGGCAACGGCGGATACCATGGCAACGCCGATTATGCGCTGGTTGCTTCCAGCGGCAGGACCGGCAGCAACAGCTTTGCCGTTTGCATCGGAACATACCAGAGCGCCCCTTGTGACCGTTCCGCCAAACTCAACCTCTGCAATCCCGTTCACAACGATATCAACCCGTTTTCCAGCATCGCCATCCAAGGCACCAACAATTCCAAACTGTGCATCCGTCGCCGCTGCCGTTGATTGGATTACGCTGCCGTCTGCTGTCCCAGGCTTTACAATCCGGCACTTGGTAACTGTCGATTCTGCAACAAAAGCCGCCGTCAATATAGGTTTACCCATTCGATTTCCCCCCTGCTGTTTGTAGTGGACGACCAATTGTAAAGAAGATTATGGAAATAAGCTGGTAAAGCTTTTTACTATCGTGCTTTGACAAAGCGCCTCTTTCTCTCGAAATTTACACAGAAGGTCCTGAACGGCTCGAGTTCTGGACAGCGAGAAACATTGCTATAAATAAGCGCCTTGATCTTTTGAACAATCTCTTCCATTTCAGGTTGCCGCCTCATGACGTCTGCCCGATAAACGCCCTGAAAGCTTCTACCAGGTCATAACAAACCCGGCTGTCTTCGAAGCCTTTACCCTCGGGCGGCGCTACTTTCCCGTCACAAAATTTCTGCCATGCTGACTGGAACCGGAACAGCCCGGTTACAAGGGTATCCAGGCGGGGCACCATTTCCACAAACAGCACTTCCACGGGAATGTTCAAGCGATCTGTGTCGCCGTCTATCAGCAAGTACGATTGTTCCTGATCTTCCTGTAGTGCGCCAGGGGCAACGTCCACGTGCCGGAACAGGATCATCCAGCCGACAAACCGCTCCACATATTCCCGGCTTACACTCACCGGCACTGTTCCCATAAGTTCGGCCAGCGTGAACCGGCGAAGAACTCTCATGCTCCGCCAGAGCATTTTGTAAATTGTCGTTACATTGGGTGTATCTGTCGTTTTGTCCATTATCAAACCTCTCTTATGCTGTTAATTTGGTGCGCCAGTTCGTTTCAAGTAAAATCATGGCCGATGCTGTTTCTGGAATGCCATTAAAACCATCTTTAAATTTTGTTGTGCGGGCTTTTTGGGTGTCACCCTATACCGTAGGGTGGTTTTGGAAACAAAGCTGCTTAAAACTGAAATCTCGCGTTCCGATCATTCGTCCAGGTAGCGTTTCATCCGTTCGACGATCAGCCGGGTGTCGGAATCATCCAGGTGCAGGTAGGGACGGGCGGGGATTTTCGCTTTCTTGCCCCGTCCGGCTGGACCGCCGAAATGGTGGATGGCGGCATACTTCTTGTTGGTGCCGACAACCGCCGAGCGGGAGTCGTGCTGGGGCTGTATGGAAGGATAGAGGCCCGCCGCATTTCGATTCAGCATCTTGCCGGTCTTGCCCTTCTTCGTCAGCCAGCGTTTGTACGAGGGTGACAGCTCCGGCCAGCGGCCGGGCCGGCCCTCCTTGTCAAAGTTCTCATGGACGGCATCGAGCATGTCCTCGGAGATCTCCTGCATGATCGGCGACAGGTCGCGCACCTTGCGGGCGAGCCGCTCCAGGTGGCTGGTCACTTCCTTGTCGTCAACCTTGATGGCGATCATTGCAAAAATCTCCTGGTGGTGGTATGGTTTACCCATACGTTATTGTTGCAAGTCTCCTTGGTGCCAGCCGAGGGAAAGAAACAGCCAACCCATGCCGGAGAAGGCGCGTGACCGCCCTAGGCTCCTACCGGCAGGGCGCCCGTGACGGTCACGCGTTCACGGGCTGTCCTTGTTTCTTTGTCCGCAATTTTCACGCCGCCTTTTTCTTCTTCATCGCATTCAGCGCATTGATCATCTTTCCGGCCCCTTCAGCATCCAGAAACCGCAAGTCTGAAACCTTAGCGATTCGCTCCAATAAAGAGCGGAGAGCCCTTTTTCGGCTCTCCGGTTCTTCAATCCTGCTCACGTCCTGCCACATGGCTTCTATCTTTCGCAGTTGCGGTGGTGACGCCATAGCGCGTCGTCCCAGGTCTTCAAACTTTTTCGGCTTACCTGACCGTTGCTTCCATACCCCGGCCTTGACGGCGATGTCTTGCAGTTCCCGGATCATGTTTGCCGCCTGATCCGCTGAGAGGTCCTTTGAGGATTCCACCTGGTACCACTCTGCAAGCGCCGCGCGATACGTTGGATCATCCAGCTGCAAAGCGCTTTTCAACGTATGTATTACCTTGATCTGCTGCTTGGTGATTGCTGGTGCCATGACAGCT
>CAYSWG010000113.1:5709-8285 GCA_964434465.1 uncultured Geobacteraceae bacterium | reverse complement strand
TCCGTTGACGGACTTCATGGCCCCTCCGCGAGGATGGCGCAGGTTTCTTCGATCTGCGGTTCCGACTGCCTGATGACCGTATCCAGCATTCCGGCAGGCAGACCGAGGCGCTGCCATGAAGGTTCATCCAGTGCCGTCACGCACCATTCGGCACAGGAACCCAGTTCCAGGCCCTGGCAGATGATGTCCGACAGGTGGATTACCGCGCTTTCCAGGGGAAATTGTTGGGCAGCGGCGGGATGGTGGTGACTTGCTACCGGTTCGAAGATGCTTGCCGGGATCTTCCAGGTCCGGAACAGGGCGGCGCCGACCTGCATGTGATCGAACCCGAGCAGGCGTTGCTCAGCACGATGATACAGTTCCCGGTTCTCCCTGCTGAATTCCATTGTTTTCCGGAGGGCATCGGGAATCGAGGCGCACATGACGAGTTGGCCCACATCATGGAGGATGCCCGTCACGAAATAGCGTTCCGCATTCGTCTCCCGGAGATACGTCGCGAGATTTCGGGCGATAATGCCGCAGGAAATGCTGTGTTTCCAGAACCGTTCCATGGTGACCAGATCTTCCGGAATTCCCTGGAACACCCTGATGACCGAGCTGGCCAGGGTCAGGTCCCGCAGTTGCTGGGTGCCGAGTATGGTTGCCGCCCTGGAGACGGAATCCACGTTCGTGTAGTAGCCGAACAGGGGGCTGTTGGCAAGCCTCAGAATCCGTGCCGTCAATCCCTGGTCTTCGGTTATGATCCTGGTTATGTCGGCAATGGATGTGCGGGGATGGTTGATGGCATCGTTCAGCCGTTCGTAGAACAGGGGGAGGGAATAGACGGTTTTCGTTTCTTCCACCAACTGGTCGACTGTCATGGCCGTCAGCGTTTCAGAGCTCATTGGCGGCCTTTCGGATTACCGCAAGGCGGAGCAGCTCCCTGATGAAGGGATGATCCGTTCCCGCATGCATGAAAAGTGGTTCCAGGCTTCGTGTCGCTTCGGCAATCGCCTCCGTCGACAGTTCGGCGGGGAGATTGCCGGAGCAGTCTCCATCTTCGATTCCCTCGATATGCACTTCTTCGACTCCCCAGGCTCGGAGAATCATCAGGTGCTTGCCGGAAAGTTCCGTGCCGGTGCCCAGCAACAGCCTGCCATTGCGGTCGTGGACATCGCGCTGCAGAACCATTCCCGTTTCGAGGCAATCCACGAGTAGCCTGCCCATGGAGCATCCTTTCTCTGCGGCAGTCTCTGGAACAGTCCGCTACCGGTAATCCTGTCAGTCTGGGAACCGTATCGGTATACACCGGCCATAACTTGAGTGTTCAGTGTTTGTACTGCGCGGTAATCCGGAGAATGGCTGCTTGTTCTGGTGGGTCTCGGTGAAGAAAGCGTCGCCGGCCGGCTGAAAGCCGTCGTCGTTCGCACTGCCGTTGCAGGGGGGATCTGCCGGGCGGTTCCTGTATGGTGGACAGCCCGGGCTGCCCGAAGAACATGGTGAACTGACGGGTAGAAAACACCCTTTCGGGTGGGAACTAGGTTGCCAGCAGGTGTTTTTCGCCAAGTGCCAGGGTTCTGCCGATCACCGCCGCCTGGGGACAACACCGTTGTCGCAGGGCGGCGAGGATTTCTTCGGCCCGGTCCGCCGGCGCGCACATGAGCATGCCGCCGGATGTCTGCGGGTCGAGGGCCAGCATTTTCACGGCGTAGGGCAGATCGACGGCAAAGTCGGTGTACTGCTCCACATGGCCCAGGTTGCGGAAAGCCGCGCCCGGGATGCAGCCGGCGTCGATAAGTTCCAGGGCTCCGGGCAGACTGGGGATCTGGCGGGCATTGATTTCCATGGTGACCGAACTGGCCTTGGCGATATTCAGGGCATGGCCCAACAGGCCGAAGCCGGTTATGTCCGTTGCCGCCCGGACACCGAATTCCTGCATGATCAGGGATGCCTCCCGGTTGAGCTGCTTCATGGCGGACAGGGCCCGGAGGTAATCGTCAGGCTTTGCCTGCCCCAGGCGCTGGCCGGCGACCAGGGTGCCGGTGCCCACCGGTTTGCTGAGAATCAGCGTCTGGCCGGGTTCGGCGTTGGCATTGTTGATGAGCCGGTCCGGGTGGACCGTGCCGGTCACTGCCAAACCGAACTTTGGCGGATAGTCGGCAATGGTATGGCCACCGACGACGAGCCCGCCTGCCTCCCTGACCTTGTCCTGGCCGCCACGGACAATCTCGTGTAGTACTTCGAAGGGAATGCCGCTGGCCGGAAACATGACCAGGTTCAAGGCGGTCAGTACCTGGCCGCCCATGGCATACACATCGCTGAGGGCATTGGCCGCAGCAATCTGGCCGAAATCGTAGGGGTCGGAACAGATGGGCGGAAAAAAATCGGTGGTTTCGATCAGGGCGATATCGTCGGTCAAACGGTAAACGCCGGCATCGTCACCGGTTGCGATGCCCACCATGAGCCGCGGGTCGGTCTGGGCCGCCAGGGTGCCCAGGGCGGCAAAGAGCACGTCGGGCGGCAATTTTGCCGAACAGCCGCCCTGCTCTACGGTGCTGAGCAGGTCGAAAAGCGGTGCCCGTCGCGCCGGTTCGTGC
>CAYSWG010000113.1:0-5656 GCA_964434465.1 uncultured Geobacteraceae bacterium | reverse complement strand
CGGTCCCGCTGATCGGGAGCGAGGGAAATTGCCATGCCGCATTCGGCGGAGAGTTCTTTCGGCACGGGCACGACCTGGTGATCAATGCCGTTGTCCCGCAGGCACTGTTCGGCCTTGATAACCGACCGGGTCGAGGTGAAGAGCAGCAGCAGGTTCATGGTCACAGGCATTCCTTTATGGCAGTGAGAAGGTAGGTGAAGTCGTCGGGAGTGTGGTATGGCGACAGGCCGATGCGCACCGCGCCAAGGGGAAACGTGCCGAGGGCCTGGTGGGCGAGGGGGGCACAATGCAGACCGTAGGCGGCGAAGAGCTGCCGGCAGAGTCGTGCCGGATCCTCACCGATCTTCTGCAGGGAAAAAACATCACCCTGGTCGTCGAAGCGGTCGGCGCAGAGCACCCTCAGGCCGGGCAGGCTGTGCAGTTCATCCAGCAGCCGGCAGAACTCCGCGCGGCTGTGGCGCGGTTCCGGTCGTGCCACCAGGGCGGCCAGCAGGCCGTAGATACCCGCCACGTTGAGGGTGCCCGCTTCGAAGCGGTCGGGCATGACCCGGGGCATCTGGAAGCTGTCGGAGGCACTGCCGGTGCCGCCGTAGATGAGCGGCTCCACGGATTCGGGCCGGCGCAGGTACAGGCCGCCGATTCCCGTTGGACCCAGCAGGGCCTTGTGGCCCGTAAAGGCCACGTAGTCCAGATTCCAGGCGTCGGCAGCTACCGGGGTGACGCCCAGGGACTGGCTGGCGTCCACCAGGAGGGGGACAGGGCCGATTCGTTCCTTGATCGCCGCCAGGGGCTGAATAACACCGTTGACGTTGCTTTGGTGATTGACCACGACCAGCACCGTGTCCGTTGTGAGTACGTCGGCGATCCGCTCCGTGTCGATACGACCGTCGGCAAAGTGGGGCAACTGGACAAAACTGCCGCCGGAGCGGGCGCAGAACTCCTGGAGCGGGCGAGTTACCGCATTGTGCTCCAGGGGGGAAATGAGGACGCGGCCCCCTGAATCGAGCGTGCTCCGCACTACCAGGTTGAGGGCGTGGGTGGCATTGGGCGTGAAGACGACCTGTTCGGCCCGGCTGGTGCCGAGCAGGTCGGCAAGCCGGTCACGGGCCGTCTCCACAGTGCGTGCCACATCCAGAGCCCGGTTGTAGGCGCTCCTGCCGTAGGGACCACCCACCTCGTTCAGGTACCGGGACGTGGCGGCAGCCACTTCAGGGGGCTTGGGGAATGATGTCGCCCCGTTGTCGAAATAGCGGTTGGCAGTCATCGGTCAGAGCGTAATCACCTGTGCTCCGCCGGTCATGCGCTGGAGGATGTCGTACATGTTGGAAATGGTACCGGCGACTAGTGTGCCCTTCAGCTCAAAGTAGTCGACACAGGTGCCGCAGACCAGCACCGCGACGCCCCGTTTCTCCAGTTCGGCCAGGGCAGGTGCGGTCGGTGCTCCCGCGGTTGCGGCAAACACGCCGGCATTGTAACAGAGAATTGCCGAGGGGAGCGGAGTCAATTCCTTCAGGGTGTTGAGGCACGCCTGGAGCAGAATTCTGCCCAGTTCCTCGGCGCCGGAGCCCATGCCGCCGCGGCTGACCACGAACACCGGTCCGGTTTCCGGCCGGCCCGGTGTGCAGTACAGGGCGGCTTCACCCAGGTGCAGTGCCTCGGACTTTTCCACATCGATGATGAAGGTGCCGCCATCACTGGCGAGGACCGGTGTCATGCCGTGGTCACGCAGGTAGCGGACCAGGTTGTCCCGGGAGGTGTCGTTATCGATGAGGACGCGGAGTCGCTCGCCAGCGGTCAGCCCCTCCAGGACTTTCTTCGCCAGCATGAGTGGTTGTGGACACTGGAGGGCTCGGGCATCGACAATGTGTACGTTCATGGGAGCTCCTGATTGCGGTGGGGCGGGTGGTTACGGCAACGGGCCGGCAATGTCAATTGCCGGCCCGTTGTCCGTTGGCTGCGTGGCGTGATTGATGCTGCTCAGCCGGAAGTGCGCCAAACGATCTATTTTACCGTGCCGGCGGGATAGTCTGCTTCTTTCCACGCCTTGATGCCGCCCGGATGCCGGTAGACATTATTGTAGCCAAGTCTGGCGGCCCACATGGCGCCGTTGTGGCTGCGGGTGCACTTGGTGAACCCGCAATAAAACACGATCAGCCGCTCCTTGTCAACACCGAGCAGTTTGATGAGATTTGCCTTGGTTGCTTCGTTGATGCTGGTCATTTCCGGGATGGGGAACTCCATCTGCCGTGCGCCGGGAATATGGTTTTTCTTGTAGCTGTCTTCGTAAGGCATGGTGTCGATGAGCAGCAGGGGTTTCTTCTGGTCCAGCCACTGCTTCAGTTCGCCGGTTGTGACGATCTTGTAGCCGCCCCGGGCTACTTCCTGCTGGAAGGTGACGGCCAGTTTTTCATTTTCCAGTTCCTTGTCGCCCCATGCCTGGGCGCCGGACGCCATGGTCAGCAGGGCACAGAGGGCAAGGGCGGGTACGGCGAGTCGTTTCAGTGCCGTGGTCATCGGTGATTCCTCCTAAAGAATGTTTTTAATGTTCAGTCTGCCGTTGACTGCCGGGGAGCGTTTCGCGGACAGAAAACGGTAGCCGTAGAGATAACCGCAGGCGGCAAGCATGACGAAATCCCGGTACAGGGCCATGCGCAGGCCGGCCTGTCCCTCGAGTTCCTCCGAGGAGAAACAGCCGCAATCGATGTCAAGATCCTTGAGGATGCCATACCAGAGCACCACGACGAACATGAGCAGCATGCCGGTGATGGCGGTCAGGGCGCCGGGCAACGGAACGAGCAGGGCAAGCCCGGCGAGCAGTTCGACCGCCGGCAGTCCGATGGCAACGGGGGCCAGCAGCGGCTCGGGCACCAGGTCATAGCGGGAGATGATCCGGGCGAAATCCTTGACGTCCAGCAGCTTGACACCGCCGGAGTAGATGAAAATGCCTCCCAGCGCCAACCGGAGCAGGTGGTAGCAGTATCGGGCAGGTTTGCTGGTGAGTGGTGGCACGGGTGCTCCGGTGGATGGTATCGCGGGTGACTGAATACAGTCAGGCGGCTTCTGATGGTACCGGAATCGCCGGACATGTCAAATTGATAATCTCGCAGTAAACAGCGCAAGCTATCGATTTTATCGATACTTGCCGTTCCCGTTTTTGTGCTTGGCGGAATCCTGTTGACCTGGCGTTCTCCCCCTGCCGCCGACATGCGGCACTGTCGGGCTGTCCGTCGACTGTCTGGGTAGCGGATGCTGGCAACTTTTATGTATGCTGTGTAAGCGATAGTGTGTTACTGGTGTAGATAGTTGCGCTGTTTTTCCCCTGTTTTAGCGTATAATAAAAATACGTTACAGAACGATAAGTCAAGTAAATGCCTTACATGATTGAATAAAAACGAAATATACATTTTTGTGAGCCTTGGTGATCATTCTGGCATTTTCATTGCTGTGTATGTCCTTCACCGGATCGGTAACGGTCCGGTTCTCCTTGCATCGAGGAGTATATTTTTCATGCTAACCAGGCGCTGCTGCTTCCCGGTGAACACCCGGCGTCTGCATTACTCTGGAGGTTACCGCACATGTGTCGCATCGGCTCCATAAAAAGTCTGAACTATGTGCACCCGAGCATGGCCCTGCAGCTGATGAATTCCCAGCAGAAGGGGCATGACAATTCGGGTTTCGCCATGGTCATGGAAGATCTCGGCGGGATTTTCGCCGGGTACAAGGACAAGCCTACCTTGTCACTGGCCTGTACTGATGACGGTCTGAAGATTGCCGAGGACCTGCTCGATGCCGTTGGTTTCAAGAAACTGTTCGAGTGGATCCCCCAAACGAACTGGAAGGCCGGCATGGATATCCAGGCTATGCCCCACTACGTATTCCGGACCTTCGACTACCCGGACCGTTATATGAATGCATCCGACCGGGAGAGGGAGGAGCTGCTCACCACGACCCGCCTGCAGCTGCGTTTTGCCATGGAAAAGGACCAGACCGGTTTCGCCTACTCCTTCTGGCCCGACGTCATTACCCTCAAGGAGATCGGTGACCCGCGGGATATCGGCACCTTCTTCGGCCTGTGGGAACCGGATGAGTCTTTTACCGCCAAAACCATCACCGCCCAGTGCCGCCAGAATACCAACTACGCCATTGTCCGCTATGCGGCCCACCCCTTCTTCCTCCAGGGGTACGTGACCCTGACCAATGGCGAAAACACCTTCTATCAGAAAAATAAAGAGTTCCAGTCGACCCTGCACCCCGGCTACGTGGGGTTCGAGTCCGACTCCCAGTGCTTCCTCTACACCATGCACTACATGCACCGGCAGCTGGGCTGGCCGCTCCAGTACTACAAGCACATCATCACGCCACTCCCCTTCGAGGAAGTTGCGAAACGGGACGACCGTGACGAGCTGCTGGCCATTCGTCAGTCCCTGGCTCATCTGGAGATAAACGGCCCCAACACCATCATCGGCACCTTGCCCGACCATACCATGTGGGTCTGCTGTGATGCCAAGAAGCTGCGGCCCATCGTTGTCGGCCGGACCGGGGACACGGTGGTTTTCTCCTCGGAGGTGTGCGGGATCAACGAGATTCTTCCGGACCGTAATTGGGAGGAAGATATCTATCCCAACGAGCGTGAGATAGTCGTGGTTGATAACGGTCTGGAGGTCCAGCGATGGAAACAGTAAAAATAAATGATCTGGCGTGCAACGATCTTCCCTGGAAGGTCCTTTACGATACCAAGCGCTGCACCCTGTGCGGTTCCTGCGTCGCCGCCTGTACGTTCGGCGCCATCAAGGCCAAGGTTGAGCGCCGCCGCAAGTCATTTTCCGATACGGATACGCCCGAGCCGAAGATTTCCTTCAGCGCCACCCCGGTCATTTCCCAGGTGAATGTCCTGAGCAATTTTTGCCGTGGCTGCGGTGTCTGCGAGCGGGTCTGTCCCAACAGTGCCATTCGCTCCGAGCGCAACCCCGATTCCCGCTATCACGTGGTCTATCAGGCGGCAACGGCTACCGGCCCCAAGCGTGGCGGGCGCAACAACCTGGATGTGCAGGCCCGTACCCTGGATACCATCCGTGTCGGACGCATTTCCCAGATGACCGACCCCAGCCTGGACGCCGAACGGCACACCTTCGACTGCCTGGCGCCCCTGGGTCGCGTTCTGCCGGCCAGCAAGCTCCCCTTCACCCTGGGGCCCGACGGCAGGCTGGCCATGAGCGGTCATACGCCCCCTGTGCACTGGATCTATCCGATCATCATCGGCGACATGTCCATCGGCGCCCTTTCCTGGAGGATGTGGGAAGCGGTCTCCATGGCCGTCGCCTACCTGAACGAAGAGTGTGGCCTGCCGGTCCGGCACTGTTCCGGTGAGGGCGGCATGCCGGTGCGTCTCTTGAAGAGCAAGTATCTGAAATACATGATCCTGCAGATCGCCTCCGGCCACTTCGGCTGGAACCGCATCATCAAGGCCATGCCCCACATGGTTGAAGATCCGGGCGGCGTGCTGATCAAAATAGGCCAGGGAGCCAAGCCCGGTGACGGTGGCCTGCTCATGGCGGCCAAGGTTGCCTCCCATATTCAGCAGATCCGTGGTGTGCCCAAGGCTGATCTCCTGTCACCGCCCAACCACCAGGGACTCTATTCCATCGAAGAGAGCGTG
>CAYSWG010000112.1:0-8327 GCA_964434465.1 uncultured Geobacteraceae bacterium | reverse complement strand
TCGGAAACAGAAAAAGCGGCTTAACAATTGCGACAACTTTCTTGACAACGACCGGAACTGCCGCTGCTGTGTGCGTTCATGAAATTCCTTTGGCGGCAGGATCAGGGTGGACAGCAGGCGCACACGGAACGGAACAGGGTGGTGCTCAGGTAACGGTCGCCCCGGTCGGGCAGAATGGTGACAATCGTGCCCGCAGCGATGGTTTCAGCCATCTTCAGGGCAGCTGCAATGGCAGCGCCACCGGACATGCCCACAAACAGTCCTTCCCTGATGGCTGAAAGGCGGGCCGTTTCGAAAGCATCCTCATCTTCGACGGTTACTTTTTCATCAAGGTTTTCTTCCCGGTAGATCTCCGGAACAATGGCTTCGCGCATATTTTTCAGGCCCTGAATCTTGTGACCGATCCGAGGTTCGACACCAATAATCCTGATGCGCCTGTCCTGTTCCTTCAAGTAGCGGCCTACCCCCATCAAGGTGCCGCCCGTACCCATGCCGGCCAGGAAAATATCCAGATTGCCGCCGGTTTGGGCGTAGATTTCCGGACCGGTCGTTTCATAATGGGCCAGGACGTTATTTTCATTGGCATATTGATTGGGCATGTAGTACTTGTCGGGATCAGCGGCGAGAATCCGGTGTGCCAGGCGAATTGCCCCGTCAGTGGCTTCATGGGCCGGAGAAAGGACCACTTCTGCGCCATAGGCTTCAAGTATGCTGCGGCGTTCCAGGCTGACACAGGCGGGCATGGCCAGTTTCACCCGATACTTTCTGGCGGCGCCGATCATCGCCAGTGCGATGCCCGTATTGCCGGAAGTTGCTTCCAGTATGGTCTTGTCATGGGTCAGTTGGCCGGACTGTTCGGCCTTGGCGATCATATACGAGGCAGGGCGATCCTTGATGGAACCACCCGGATTGTTTCCTTCGAGTTTTGCCAGGATGCGGACGCGGGGGTTGGTGCCCATGCCGGTAAGTTCCACCAGCGGCGTGTTGCCAATGGCACATCCTACGGAGAATGCCGTTTCCGGCGCCGGCTGAAGAATGTGGTTGTCCTGCTTGCAACTGCATACGCTCATGTCATCTCCCAGGTTCGATCGTGCGGAGGACTGTCCATGGTGGGGATGGTGCTGCGGTAGCGCCGATTCACACGCAATGGGATTTCAACCTACCATTTTCGCAGGGCAATTACAAGGTCCAAGGCGGAACATCGTCACGGCTTTTGCGGGTGGTAGAACTGTCTCTCAGGCGCGCAGTCGCTGAACTATTTCCGGGACTATGTGCAGCACCTGATCCACATGGGCATCGGTGGTTGTGGTACCCAGGGAGAAACGGATGGTGCCGACAGTCGTGTCCGTGTCGACGCCCATGGCATTCAGGACGTGGGATTTTTTCAAAGCACCGGAACTGCAGGCCGATCCCGACGATACGGCGATGCCAGCCAGGTCCAGGTTGAAAAGCAGTGAGTCCGATTGCACGTTGAGGAACGACAAATTGCTGGTGTTGGCCAGGCGACGGACCGGGTGGCCATTGACCCGTGTGTCGGGGATTGCCGCCAGAAGCCCCTGTTCCAGCCGGTCCCGCAGCGCGCCCAGGCGCTGCGATTCCGCCTGCAGGGATTGCCCGGCCAAGTGGCAGGCCTTGCCGAGTCCGACAATACCGGCGACATTTTCCGTGCCGGCCCGGCGATTACGCTCCTGGGTTCCGCCATGGAGCAGGGGGAACAGCTTGGTCCCCCGTCTGACAATCAGGGCGCCGACACCCTTTGGACCATTGAGTTTGTGAGCCGAAAGGGACAGCAGGTGTATGCTGCCGCCCTGCCAGTCGATGGGGATTTTGCCCACGGCCTGAACCGCATCGCAGAGGAAATATATCCCTCTTTCCGCAGCAACGGCACCGATATCGTCAACGGGAAAAATGGTTCCGGTTTCGTTATTCGCATACATGGCGCAAATGAGGATGGTCTCCGTCGTGCATGCCGCCGCCAGTGCTTCCCGGTCCAGCATGCCTTCCCGGTCCACGTCCAGGGAGGTGACCCGGAAGCCTTCATGTTCAAGAAACAGGCAGGGCGTAAGCACGGAAGGGTGCTCTACCGTAGTGGTTATGAGATGATTGCCCCGGGACCTGCGGGCTGCAGCCACGCCCTTGATGGCCATGTTGTTGGCTTCCGTAGCACAGGAGGTGAAAATAACTTCTGAGGGATCACAGCCAACCAGTCCGGCTACCTGTTCACGGGCGGTGTCCAGGGCTGCTTTGACCTGTCGACCGGCCCAGTGGATGCTGGACGGGTTGCCGAAATGTTCCCGCAGATAGGGAAGCATGGCCTCGAACACATCGGGATGGAGTGGTGTGGTCGCGTTATTATCCAGATAGATGTGCCGTGTCATGGAACGTCTCCCACTTTGAGGTTACCAGGGTAAGAATTAGTGTATAACTAACTACATATGTTTAGTCAACTATTGATGTGGTTTTTTCGGCGTAACACTTTATTGAAATAATAGGGAAGGTGCTGGACGCTGGTAACGGCCGTTTCCGGATTGGCTCGATACTCGTTGGTCGCATGGAAACACCAAAGGTGCTATCCTTGTGGGGCAGAAATGATCCTCGTCGAGGTTTCTGGTGAAAGGCGGGTCTATGCAACTCGTGGCAAAACTGCTTATCAGCATGGTGGTCATACTGGCGGCCACGGCATTGGGGCGCAAGGCGCCTTCTCTTGCCGGGCTGCTGGCGGTGATGCCCCTTACCGGGGTGCTGGTCATGATCTGGCTCCATGTGGAGCAGAACGGTGATGGGGCCGTAATGGAGGAGTTTGCCCGGGGTGCGCTATGGGGAATTGCCCCGAGTGTGCTGTTCTTCCTCACCGCGTTGATCTGTTTCAAAAAGAACGTGCCTTTATCCCTTGTTCTGCTGGCCGGTTTTGCCGTGTGGTTTGTCGGAGCGATGCTGCATCAGTGGTTGATCAAGTGAGCCTTGCTGCAGATATGCAAGGCCGGGTTATCGCGCCGTTTGTCCACGAGTTGCTTCCGCTCCCGGCTCCTGGGGCGCTTCAGGAAATGGTGAACAGCCGCAGGGCATCCTTTTTTATGCTATCGAAGTTGAGCATACCCCAGAGGGGTCGCCCCTGGTTGAAGGCCACCTGCCTGGTGACGGCATTGATCACGACAGGAAACTCGTAGGCCATCCAGTGTTTCGGCCAGTAATTATCCAGGAATGCTTGCACGTCATCGTCGCAGGCAGCGGCAATCGTGACGGGATAGACAACCAGTGGCTGGAAAGCGTTGCGGGCGAAATACCCCTTGTTTCGCAGGGCAAAGTCGAAGATTCCGGTGGAAAATGACCGCAGCTCCGCTGCCGAAACAGCATGGTCGATGCAGCTGATGCCACAGAACGAAGTGACTACGCCAACCTGGAACAATTCAAACTTGCTGCGCCGGTAACATCCTGCCAGATTGAGCAGTGCGGGGGCGGCAAGATTCTCGAAGCCGGCCTGGGACAAGCTCTGCTCCAGAGAGGCACGGCATGCCTCGGCATTATCATGAGTAAGTCCTGCTTTTTCCGGTATCGCCGACCCTTCCGCCAGTTGAGCGCCACAGCGGGTGCAAAAGCGGCTGGAGCTTTCCAGGGCTTCGCCGCCGCAGGATGGACAGATTGCCACCTTTGGCTGACTGCGGCTGTCAGGGATGCTGGTGCCGCAGCCGACACAGAACTTCGCTCCGGTGATGATCTCCTTGCCGCAGGCCGGACAGTGTTCCGCCTGGCTGATTGGCGTGGCAGTAATGGGCTTGCCGCACCCTATGCAGAATTTGCTGGCCGCCGGGTTCTCCGTTCCGCATGCGTGGCATGGTTCCATGGGTTCCTCCTTTCTCCTGCACAGGCAAAGTTCTCTGACGAGGCTCTGCAGCTTACGACCAGGCTTTGACCGCCGCACGCTGTTTCCAGCCGAAGAGTGCTGCGCCGAGCAGTGCTGCCCCGAACAGGGCCGTGACAAAATTCCCGCTGCCAAGTCCGGCCAGAATGTCCAGTACACCGAATCCTCCCATGACAAAAAGCATGATTGTTGCCAAGGGTGTGTCTCCCTTGCCGGTCCGTTCGGCGGCAAACAGGCACAGACCGCCGAGAATGAAATCCAGAACGAGAAATATTGACAGGAGTCCGGTATTTGCCCACATGCCGTACATGGACTGCATCATGCGCATTCTGGCGCAGCCGGCAAATGCCGAGAGGACGAATATACCGCCACCGATGCGGAGGACTGTTCTGAGCTGCCCAGTGGAGTTCTCGGCGGCAGCCCTGGCGACAGGTGGCACCTTGGGCGGTATCGGTCCCCTTCCCCTGTTGCCGGCCAGTGGCGTGCAGCAGGTGCCGCAGAATGCACTGCCCGGCGGGTTTATGGTGCCGCACTGACTGCAGTGTGTGGCGATTGCCTCCTTTTCAGGAAGTTGTTTGCCGCACGCTGCGCAGAATTTGCTGTCATCGGGATTGCTGGCGCCGCAACCGGGGCACGTTTCCATGATATCCTCCTCTTCCGGAACAACTCGGTATGCTCTGCATTCGAAATTGTTGCGCTCTGCCGCTACTCGGTACTGTCGGTGGCATCGGTCGTGCCGCCGTAATCACAGGGCTCCGGTTCGGGGTACTCGGCAGAGCCGTCTTCCGTTACAGAAGCCGAGTCGGTGTTACTGCTGTAATCTTCCGCGTTATCGGCGTCCCACGCCAGGTCGCCGCTCTCTTCTCCGGTGTTGTCATCTGCCATCTGCCAGTCATCGCCTGCTTCCGCATCCGGAGATGCCTCGGCTGTTGTGTCATCTTCTCCGGGATGACGGTCAATGAACTCCTCTGAGTCAGCAGCAATAACCCTGGCAGGATCAACGGTATCCGACGAAGATCCGTGTCCCGTAGTGTTCACGGAATCGATCCGACCGTCATTGTCCAGGTCCGTGGCGATTTCCTCGGCATAGCCATCCTGGTCGATGTCCGACAGCCAGGTGCTGCCGCTTTTACCGGCCAGGGTCTCCTGATCCCAAAGCCCGTCTCCGTCAGTATCGACACGGGCCCACATCGTTGTTCCGTCGACCCCGCCGCCCGTATCACTCAGTTCCACAACCCGGGCTTCACTGGTGCCTTCGTCAGCAGGAGCGGATGGTGCTACATCCTGGTTTACGGAGTCAGGTTCTTCGGCAGAACGCCCCTGTTCGAGCGCGAAATCAGTCTGGTCTGCCGGTGAAGCGTCATCCACGTCATCCAGGTCATCCACAACAATTACCCCCTCCATCCCGGCAATCGAATCGTCACTGTCGAAAAGGTCATCGGGTTCGGCGACCAGAACGACGTGGGGCAGGTCGGGGACTTCCTCGCCGAAGGTGCCGAACGATTCCTGGAGGTACGGGTCGTCAAGGCGGGTAAACAGTCCGGCATCAATGGGTTCGGTGTCGCCGAAGCCCAGGGACTCGAGCAGGTCATCGAGCAGATCGGTCTCCTCGTGAAGTAACTCCATTTCCCCCGATTCCGGATTGATGCGGCCCACTGAAGTCAGGGTGCCGTCGGCGTCGTAGTGGGCGTACAGGTCGTTGATACCGTCACCATCCGCATCGAAACCGCATACAATGCCATCGACGACACCGTCATTGTCCTTGTCCATGAGAAACAGGTCCCCTTGCCCGTCACCGTCGCCGTCGAACACTCTGGTGGTGAATGACAGCGGCTCCCCGTTGCCGGTCGGGATATCGGCCAAGGTCGCCAGGTCGCTGCTGCCCAGTTCTCCCATTTTCTGCATGACGAACTCTCCTTGTGCGCCGGCATGTCCGGCGAAAGTCTGAAATGGTCACCCTACGATGTGGTTTCGGGCCGGCCGTTCGCCACGGGTTTGCCGGTCGGCAGTCTGCTCAGGTCCATGGTGAATCCGCTGCCGCAGGTGGTACAGCGGAGTGCTGTCCGTTTTGATCCTGTCGTTGCGCTGCGGGCCAGGCTGAACCGGGCACCGCAGGCCGGACACGTGCCGCGCACTGTCTGGTCAACGCCCGCAGTCGACGCAAGTGTCATTGTCGGGTCAAGGGGGCGCGCTCCCCCAGGGGGCGCTGGGGCGGGACCCTGCCGGAGAGCACCTGCGGAGCGGGGGTTCTGCTTCTGCACTGGCGTCGGGACCGGTGTGCCGAGGATCTTTGTCAGGTTGAGAGTGAATGTCCCGCCGCAGGCAGCGCAGATGACGGTCTGTGTTCCGGTCATGGTGTTCCGGTCAACGGAAAGCTTCAGACCGGCCCTGCAATGGGGGCATCTCCCGGAAATCGTCGGAGAAGGGGCAGACGGGTGCCTGGTCGTGGGGCGTGCCGAAGCCAGGTTCTTTTCGTGGACCGGTGCGAAACGGACCAAGACGCCCTTTTCGTTGAACAGTTCGGGCAGGCTCAGGCTGCACCCGTCATCAATTCTTTGCCGTAACTGGGCAAATCGGGGCGACCGGTAAAATTCCGCCAGTTCTTTGAGACGTGGTCCCAGGTAGGGGGTGCTTGAGGCCATCTGACTGATTTTCTGCGTGCCCGGATCTCCTGTCTCCAGACTCTGCTGCCACGCATCCAGGTCGATCTCCTGCAGTTCCCGCCGGGACCTGAAGTACAGGAGGAACAGTGCCCGGCGGGCAATCTCGAAATCCCCCACCACCAGGAGTGCCGCCCGGTCGGCGGTATATTCGGCAACGCGCAGCCAGTTGCCGATGAGCGATTCGACACCCTGTTCCACAACCTTCAGCGGGTTGCTGATATACTTGAGGATGCCTTCTGCCATAATGGTATTCCGGTGTTGTCCGACCAGGAACATGCTGACCGTTGTCCAGAGGGCGTGGTTACTGACCAGATGGCCGAATTCGTGGCCAAGGATGAACAGGAGTTCCTGGTCGTTGAGCAGACGGGGGATGAGCGTGCCGATGTTGATGAAGGAGTCCTGCAATGAACCGTAGGTGGCAGACTGGTACATTCGGTCTGCCTCGATGTGGACAGGGGGAATGCGGTCCACGCCGATCCTGCGTGCGGCAATGGCGGCCAGTTCGTATACTTTCGGATAGTGCTGCTCACTGGTGCGGATGCTGGTGAAACAGGATTCGTACCAAGGTCTGCCCACCTTGCGGGAAATGGTGTTTGCCAGTGAGTTGATCGTTACCGATTGGCGAAGCAGTTGATTCATCTGCTGCATGGAGGGATGTTCAAATTCTCCGGAGTGAATAGTGTGGCGGGAAGGTTCTGTCAGGAGTAAACCACATGCCGGACAGGCGATGCGCAGACCGGTTACGGAGTGGATACAGGCTCGGCAAAGGTCCCCGGATGCAGTACGGGGAGCGTCTGTCACCGACGGGGGGCGGCTGGCGCGTTCGGGGTTTCTGTGCCACGTGGGGCAAGAGAGTTACCACACTGATTGCAAAAACGCGCCTTGTCCGGTAGTTTGGCTCCGCAGTTTGTACAAAACATGACGACATACCCTTTCCACCCGCCGGCTGTTCGGAAGTGGATATGCAAGCCGTATGCAGTAAACAGAGCGAGAAATTAACGTTTTTCTGTTGATTTAATGATATCCTGCTCTGGTTGGTTGTCAAAAAACGTGCGTTCCGGTTTCCGTACTTGGCCTGTTGGCGGATTGGATCCCAGCGGTGGCTGTCTGAGCTGCAAGGGAGCGGAGGTGGTCTGTGGTGGGACTGTTGCGTGGCGTCGGTTTTTTGCGGCGGATGCTGCGGGATTGCCGGCTGGCAATCGGCCTGGTTCGCGACTTTGTTCGAGGCCGCTATAGAAGAGTACCCGGGCATACCATTCTTGCGCTGCTCCTTGCCGCGCTGTATGTCCTGAGTCCCGTTGATCTGATCCCCGACCTGTTGCCGATTATCGGTCTGGTTGACGATGTCGTGGTTGCGACGGTGTGTCTTGCCCTTGTGGAAAAAGATCTCCGCGAGTATGAAATCTGGTCTGGTCGTTGAGGCAACGACCCATGATGTGCGCCCTGGTATGATATGGACGTCCATGCCACAGAAAGGTTCTTCCCGGCGCAATAACGCCGTTTCTGGATATGGCACAGCCAGTGGGTCTGGTGAAGGCACCGTGGCGGATGGCGTGTTCCATAAAAAAACCGCCCTGTCTTCCTGAGACAGGGCGGTTTTTCATTTCATGGTGCCGAAGACTGGAATCGAACCAGCACGAGGGAACCCTCACTAGAACCTGAATCTAGCGCGTCTACCAATTCCGCCACTTCGGCTTGAGGGAAAATCTTATAACACCTTTGCCCGGTGAATGCAAGATAAAATCTGCTCTGTCTGGAGGGGGTACCACACATGGTTTGACGATCTGGCGCTATGCGCGCAGCAG
>CAYSWG010000111.1:5181-8328 GCA_964434465.1 uncultured Geobacteraceae bacterium | reverse complement strand
GCTGCAGTCGATGATCGTCTCGGAGAAGTCCCGGCCCAGCCTGCCCAGGGAAGCCAGGAGCGGCTGCCCCTCCAGGCGCTGCTCCCGCTCGGCGGGGGTCAGCCGGGCCAGGCTGCGGGCCGGCAGGATATCGGCCCAGTACTCCCGGCAGGGGCTCATGATGAACAGGTTCACCCGGCTGTGACGGGCAACGGCAGCCAGGAATTCCAGATGGAAGGTGGGCAGGTAGGAAACGCCGAACACGGCCAGGCGCTCCGGCAGGACGCCGGGGGGAACTCCCCGCTCCACCGCGGCCAGAAAGCGCTCCTTCAGGGCGGCCCGGTGCACGGCGCCCGTCTCCGCCAGGAGCGCCCGCCACAGCTCAGCCTGCCAGTGGTCGTCCCGCCCCCCCTGCCAAGCGGCCAGCAGGTCGCCCCGGAACAGGGTGTACTGGTCGAAGACGTCGGCTATTCTGCCGGAAAGCTGGTAGCGTTTCAGCTCCTGGCCGGCGCCGGCCAGATAGCCGCGCAAGGGGGCAAAGGCGGGACGCTCCAGGAAGCGGGGCAGCAGGGACATGATCCGCCAGCGGAGCAGGGCCGGATCATAGGGGGACGGGTCGGGCAGCTCGCCCAGCACCCGGCGGCAGAGCTGATGCACGTACAGATTGGGAAAGGGATAGGCGCAGTTGGCCCAGACACCCAGGCGGCCGGCCAGCTCCATGGCCAGCCAGCGCTGCATCCCCTTGCTCTGCACGACAATGGTCTCCCCCTGGAAGGGGTCGCCGGGAACGCTGACGGTCTCGGCCAGGGCCGCGGCCAGCAGCTCCAGGCGGTTGCTGGTATATACCTGTAATGCCATCGGGGTACCGTTCTGCAGGGAGGAAAAGGCGGGGCGGCTCCGGTCAGCCCTCGGCCATCACCCGCCCGACAATGGCCAGCACCTCGTTCTCGATGAACGGCTTGAGGATCACATCCCGGGCCCCCAGGCCCAGGGCCGCCTGCACGTCCTCGTCGTAGCCCATGCCGCTGCAGATGATCACCTTGGCCGAGGGGTCCATGGCCAGGATGTCCCGGGTGGCGTCGAAGCCGTTCTTGCGGGGCATGTAGATATCGAGAATCGCCACCGTCGGCCGGTGGAGACCGTAGGCATCCACACCGGCGACACCGTCGGCCGCCTCGGCGACCACCCGGTAACCCGCCGAACGGAGGATGGTGCCCAGCAGGGTGCGGAAAAACAGTTCATCGTCAACGATCAGTACCGTGCCGGATTTCCGGTCGGCAGCGCTCTCCATGGCGTCCCCCTTGTGTGCGGTGGGGCGGCGCCCGGATCGGGACGCCGCCAATGAGGAATCTGTACCGTCATCTTACGGATAAACTGGTTTTTTTCAAGGGGAATGTAGCGCCGGTCAGCGGACCCCGTAGTGGATGAGCTCCGGCGACGCCTGCTGGCCGTTGAGCACCAGGCCCAGCAGCTTGTTGCGGGGGATGATCTGCAGGGCCTTGTTCACCAGCTGGGCCGAGGTCATGCCGGCCCGCACCACCATGGCCACATGGTCCACGTAGGGGATGAAGGACAGGGCATCGGCGCCGGCCAGGAGGGGCGGCACGTCAAAAATGACGTAGCGGTCCGGGTAGCGGGACTTCATGTCGTCCACCAGCTCCTTCATGCGCGGGGAGCCCAGCAGTTCGCTGCTGCGGGAAATGGACCGGCCGCCGGAAATGACCGTCAGCTTCTCGATACCCGGCCAGGTGGTGATCTCGGAGACCGGCGTGTCGTGGAGCAGGTAGTCGATGAGCCCCCGGTCGCTCTGGAAGCCCAGGTACTTGTGCACCGACTGGCGGCGCAGGTCGCAGTCCACCAGGAGCACCGTCTTCTGGAACTCCGTGGCCAGGGCCACGGCCAGATTGATGGCATTGACCGTCTTCCCTTCACCGGGCACGGCACTGGTGACCATGATGGCGTTGCCCCCCCGCTCCCGGCACAGGTGCAGGATTTTCGTGCGCAGGATGCGGAAGGCGTCCATCTCCAGGGAGTCGGGCCGGTGATTGATGATGCAGCGGTTGGCATCCAGCACATCCGGGTCAAGAATCACGGGCCGGGACACCGTATAGCTGGGGGAGAACCAGCCGGTCTTCGGCCGCTCATCCTCCCCGCCTGCCCCGTCCTGCTCCCCGGGCTCTGCCGGATCGGTGGCGGGACTCTCAAGCATCTCATTCTCTGTTCTGCTGGTATCCATCACTGCAAACTCCTTTCAGAAACCGCTAAAATCCGGCCTTCAGCAACACTTTTGCCCAGAGCACGCCCAGATCCGCCACAAAGAGGTGGACGGCAAGCAGGACGAGCACCAGCGCCGATGCCGCCCCTGCCGCCGCCAGGGCCAGTTTCCGGGACCTGACCGTGGCCGGCCGCACATCGGCCCGGGACGGGATAAGGGGAATGGCCGCCAGGACCGGCACGCCCGTGGCCGCGGCCAGGGACTCCACATTGCGGAACGTGCTGTCGGTGAATTCCCGCAGGGAGGCGAAACCCACCCCGGCGCCGACGCCGAGAATCAGGCCGATGAGGATGATGGCCGGCCGGTTGGGGCTGTAGGGGCGCTCGGGCAGCCGGGCCGCATCAATGATGGTGAACCGCTCGCCCTTCTGCTCCTTCTCCACGCCGTGGGCCACCTGGGCCTCCATGAATTTCTTGGACAGGTCGTCATACTTGGCCTGCAGGTTGGTGCGCTCCACCAGCAGCACCTTGTACCCCTCCTCAACCCGGGGCATGGCCATCAGGCGGCTGCCGTAGGCGGCCCGCTTCTTCTCCAGGGCCGCCAGGTGGCTGCGCACCGAGCCGATCTCGCTGCGGGTGCCGGCCAGCTGGGCTTCCAGGGTGATGTAGGCCGGGTTGTCCGGCTTGGCGCCCATACCGTCCCGACCCGCCGCCCGCAGGCGCCGCTCCAGGTCGGCTAGTTCCGCCTTGGTCCGCTTCACATCCGGGTACTCCTCGCTGACCCGGCTGCGCAGGTCGCTCAGCTTGACCCGCAGTTCGTTGAGGCGGGTCCGGTCCTGGTTGGCCGCGTCCGTGGGGATACTGGCCAGCTGGCTCTCCAGGTAGACCTCCCGCTCCCGCAGGGAACGGAGCTGCATGGTGAAATTGTCCACATCCCGGTCCACCCGCTCGATC
>CAYSWG010000111.1:3333-5159 GCA_964434465.1 uncultured Geobacteraceae bacterium | reverse complement strand
GCCAGTTCGGGCAGGGCGTCCGTGTGTCGCTGCTTGAAGGCGGCAATCTTTCCGTCTACCTCCGCCAGCTGCTGCTTCACCTGGTTCATCTCGCTCCCCATGAAGGCCGAGGTGCCGCTGGTGAGCTGCTCCCGGTTCTTGAGGTTTTCCTCCAGGTAGAGGGAGGCCAGCACATTGGCCGCCTGCTGCACCGTCTCCGGATTCTTGCCCGCGTAGGAAACGGCAAAGGCGATCACCGCCGGCCGGGGCTGTCCGGTGCGGGGATCGAGCACGTCGGCGCTGATGGTCTCGAACCTGGTGTCCAACCGCATCTGCTGCACCAGCTCCTCCGTGGAGCGGGTGGCTTTCTGGTCGGCATACAGGTTGAGCCTGCTGATGACCGCCAGCAGGTTGGGGGTGCTCATGATGCGCTGGTTGATGGTCTGCAGGCGCTGCTCGGCAAAACCGGTCACCGTGGACATGACGTAGTCCCGGGGAATCTCCTGGTCCTCGATGAGGATGGTGGAGGTGGCGCGGTATTTGGGCGGCAGCACCAGGGCAATCACCACGGCCAGGGCGGTGATCGCCAGGGCCGGCAGGAGCAGTTCCCGCTTGCGCCGTTTGACGATGTCGATAATGTCCTGCAGGTTTTCAATATCCTTCTGCATAGGTCTCCTCGTATCTGGCAGCCGGGCCGATCACCAACGATCGAGCAGGGGGTGCCGCATGGTGAAGCTCAGGGCGATGCTGTTGCGCTCCGCCGCCGTGTCCGTCCGGCGGTAGAGGGTTTTCCGGTAGGTATAGGACAGATCCAGGGACAGGTCGCGGGTGAACTGCCAGCGGGCGCCGGCCTGGAAGCGCAGATACTCCTCGTTGATGCCGCTGCTGGTCGGGCCGCTCTCCGAAGAACGGCTCCGCTGGTAGCCGGCACCCGTGCTCAGCCGCAGCTTTTCGCCGAAACTGCGCCGGTAGGCCAGGTCCAGGGTAGTGTTCTCCGCCGTGCCGCTCCGGCCCGACGACAGGCCCACATCCCGACCGAAGGTCAGGCTCCCCTGCTGCAGCTCGCCCTGAACGGTCAGGGCGGCCCGGGCCACCCAGCCGAAACCCGATGACGTTTCCCGCAGGGTGACGGGCAGGCCGCCCAGGAGCGCCGTGAAGCGGCGCTCGTCACGGGAGTAGCGGCCGCCCCCGTCCACGGTCAGCTGCCAGCGCTCGGACAGGGACCAGCCCAGGCCCGCCATGACCGCCGCCGTATCGGTCTCCTCCCCGGTGAAGGCATAGTGGCTGTACCCCAGGGTCAGCCGCCCCACCCCGTCGGCCAGCAGGCCCTGCAGGCCCCGCTCCAGGAGCAGCTGCACCCCGTGGCCCCGGTTGTCGGAGCGGGAGCCGTCCCCGTACTCCTCCTCCTGGTAGCGGCCGGAGAGGCTGAGCCGGCTCCGCTCGCTGAAGGAATAGTCCAGACCGGCCCCATACTGCTGCCGGGTACTGCGCAGGGTGCCCAGGACGCCGCCCGGCTGCCCCTCCACCTCCTCCGGCTGGTTGAGGAGCAGGTACTCGGCGGATCCGGAAAGGCGCAGGCGCGACGTGACGCTGCGACTCAGCCGGCCGCTGTAGCGCTGGTTCAGGGCATCCACCACCCGGCTCCGATCCGTGTACCATACCCCGTCCACCCCAACGGACAGGGCCCCGTCGGTCACCTCGTCCCGCAGGAGCAGCTCCAGACGGGGCGATACCTGGCTGATGAAGGAGCTCCGCCGCGCCGCAGAGGAAAAGTAGAGATTATCCGTATACTCCTGCCGAACGGTCAGGGACGGCACCAGATCGTACCCCTCGGCCCAGACCCCGGC
>CAYSWG010000111.1:0-3323 GCA_964434465.1 uncultured Geobacteraceae bacterium | reverse complement strand
GAGCAGGGCAAGGACGAGGACAACCCTACGGCACCACAATGACGTCACCCCGGCGCAGGTCCATATTGGTCCTCAGGTCGCCATCGACGATATCATTGTAGCGCACGGTAAAGACCCGGGTGACAGCCCCTTCCTTGCGGAACACCTTGATACTGTTGCGGGCCGCATAGGGGTTGGGGCCGCCGGCCATGGCCAGGGCCTGGAGCACGGTCACCGTGGCGTTGAGAGCCTGACGGCCCGGGGCATTGACCCGGCCGATGACGTAAACGACCATGCTGGCCGTCTGGCGCACGTCCAGGGACAGCTCCAGGTCGGGTACGTAGCGGTCCAGCTTGCCGATCAGCTCCCCCCGCACCTGCTCCACGGTCTTTTCCGCCACGGCCAGCCGGCCGATGAGGGGAAAGGACACCGTCCCGTCGGGCAGCACCACCACCGTGCGGGTCAGGGCCTCGTCCTTCCAGACGGCGATGTCCAGCACGTCCCCGGCGCCGATACGGTAGTCGTCGGCAGGGGGGAGTGCCGACTGTTCAGCCGGCGCGGCCGGCGGTGTCTCCGCCAGGGCCGGCCCGGCGGCCGCAGCAATGACCAGGGCAATCAGCAGATACTTCAGAAATTCCATGGGATACCTCGCAGTGTGTAGGGGCGCTGCTCGCCGCGCCCTGTTTGAAATACATGACTGTATCGGAGCGGCACCTGCTCCTCACCCGTGATTATCGGGCGCCAGTCACCCCGCCGGTTAACGATTTTGCTGAGCACAGGCGTTTTCCCTGGTCCCCGCTTCGTGCACTGAAGCCGAATCACGGGTTTCTCGCAAGCCCCGCTCCGATACCGGTTCAGCCTCCTGGAAACCTACAGACTTTTCAGAATGCGCTCCGCCTCATCCCGGCCGGAAAACTTCCCCGGCGCCGCCAGGGCCCTGGCCAGGTGTGTCTTGGCCGCCGCCCGGTCGCCGGCCTTCAGGCTGGCCATACCCAGGTGATAATTGAAGACCGCCCCCTCGGGCTGTTTCGCCTGGGCCCGGCGCAGATAGGTGAGCGCCGTGGCGGCATCACCCTTCCGGTAATGGATCCAGCCCACCGTATCCAGCACCGTCGGATCATCGGGCCGGGCCGCGAGAGCGGCGCGGGCATAGCCCAGGGCCTCGTCCATGACCCGGGGCGATGGGGCGCTCTCCGCCAGCAGGAAAGCCAGGTTGTTGGCCGCAAGCCAGTTGCCCCGATTGGCGGCCACCGCACCGCGATACACGGCAATGGCCTGACCGGTGTCGTTGCGGGCAAGATGGATCTGGGCCAGCAGCTCGGCAAGCATGCCGTCACCGGGGCGTCTGGCCAGCTGCTCCCGGCAGAGGGCCACGGCACTGTCCGCCCGCCCCTGGGCCAGGTAGACCCGGGCCAGCTCCGCCACCAGCCCCACATCCTCGGGGTGGGCTGCCCGCATCCCCTGGAGCAGGCGCACCGCCTCGGCGGAATTACCCTGCACCGCCTGGAAGCGCACCATGGCCAGCTGGACCTCCCGGGATTCCGGGGCCAGCTTCTGGGCCCGCAGCAGCGCTTCACCGGCCAGGCTGGTCTCCTTGTTGAGGAGGTGGGCCTCGGCCAGCTTCAGCTGGGCCAGGGGGAGCTGGGGATTGTCCGAGGCAATGGCCCGGAACAGGGCAACGGCCTTGACCCCTTCACCCCGGGCCAGGGCCAGGTGTCCCTTGATCAGCTGGGCATCGGGATTCTTCGGACTGGCAGCCAGCACCTGGTCGGCATAGCGCTCGGCCTCGGCCGGCTGATTGCGCCCCAGGGAAATCTTTGCCAGAACGTTTTTCACCTGGAGCAGCTCCGGATCCCTGTCCTTCTTCCCCAGAGCCAGGCACTCCTTCAGCACGGCGACACTCTGCTCCACCCGGTTCTGCTTCAGCAGCAGTTCGGCCAGGGCCAGGCGCAGCGTGATGCTCTTTCCGTCCCCGGCAATGCCGGCACGCAGCTCACGTTCCGCCTCCTGGAGCCGCCCCTTCACCGCATAGAAGGCCGCCACCTGCAGCCGGCGCTCGCTGTCCGCCGGGGCCGCCGCAGTCAGGCCGTTCAGCAGGGCGACGGCCTCCGCTGTCTTGCCGCTGTTCCAGTGGACATTCGCCAGGGTGAAGGTATGGCGGATGACCTTCGGCTCCAGCTGGATGACTCTCCTCAGCAGGGGCTCCCCTTCAGCGGACCTGCCGCCGCGCACGAGCACCTCCGCCAGGGCCAGATTCAGCGGCACCGACTGGGGATTGGCCGCCAGCCCGGTCCGTATGACCTGCTCCATGGCAGCCGTGTTCTTGTCCAGGATGTGACCTGCCGCAAGCAGCAGATAGATGTCGGGAGCTTTCTCCCCGGCAGCGAGCATCCCCTCCAGCAGCTCCCGGGCAGCGCCCGACTGCTTCTTCCCCAGGAGCACCGTCGCCTTCAGGAGCCGCGCCTCCACATTGCCCGGCTCCCCCTTCAGCACCAGCTCCGCCTGCTCCAGGGCCTTGTCCGGCTCCCGGCCGGCAAAATACAGCTTGCCCAGCTGCACCCGGGCCGCGCCATGGGTCGGCTGCAGCTCCACCACCTTGGACAGACTGGTAAAGGCACCCTTCAGGTTACCCTTCTTGAATTCGCTCATACCCATCAGGTACAGGGCATCAACGAACCTCGGGTCGATCTGGATGGCGTTCTTCAGCTCCAGGCCGGCCTTGACATAATCACCCTTGTCATAGAACTCCTTGCCCTTGGCATAGAACCTGGCCTTCTTCTCCTCCGGCCCGCCGCAGCCGAACACCGCCAGCATGCACAACACCACCACAGAACCCCGAACCAACCTCATCTGCATAGATCCTCCGATACTGAACAACCGTTCACAAGACTATCTACAGGCCATTCTCTCGCCCGTTCGCTGCGCTCTCTCGAGCCCGCAGAGAAACCCGTTTTTATGGTTTTCCCTCAAAAAAAGGTTTTGCCGTTCTCTCTGCGGTCTCTGCGGCTCTGCGAGATACCGGTTTGCGCCTTGACGTTAAACACCAGGGCAGAGCAAGCGCTGCCCCTACGCTTTGTCGTCCCGTTGTGCTCCTCCCCTTAGCCTAAGGGGAGGCCGGGAGGGGTTACCACCTCGGGCAGGCACACGGGCCCGCCCCTACAAGTTAACCCTTAAGACTCCTGAATTCTGTCTCCTGACTCCTGACTACTGACTACTGACTCCTGACTCCTGTCTTCTGACTACTGAATTCTGTCTCCTGACTACGCCGCCCTTGGATGAACTTCAATCTCCAAACGATTGCCCAATGCCTTGCGGGTCTCTTCCAGGTCATAGTCGGCCTGCAG
>CAYSWG010000110.1:4449-8484 GCA_964434465.1 uncultured Geobacteraceae bacterium | reverse complement strand
ACTTCGCCATCGCTCCCATTACCACAGCTGACGAGGATTTGAAGCAGATTCTCGGCTAAGCAGTATGTGTTAACCGCGCAGGGGCAATTCATGAATTGCCCCTGCCATGATCCTGCAGAGAGGTTCCTGCCATGCAGACAGCGGTGACGTGACAGGAGGTGGAACGCATGCAAAAGTCAAAACGTTGGCAGTGCCTGGTCTGCGGCTACATTCACGATGGCCCGGCGCCACCAGAAATCTGTCCGGTATGCAAGGTCGATAGTTCACGATTTATTCCGTACAAATGAAACATCAGCCGACATCGCTGATACATGCATGGCAAAACCAACGCAACGAAGTTCTTGTACAGGAAGAAGGAGCATATGGAGGCGTTTTCCGGCAAATGAGAACGTCTCGTGGGTTGGTAAGATTGATCGGGTGATCCGGAAGTTCCACGGCGAGGGGTATTCAACGCACAGTTTTGTACGTCCCCTGGCGGGGCACCGTCGTCGTAAGGTCGATACACCACCCGTTCAAAGCTTCTTCAAGAACCACTACGTGTCAGATGAAAGGAGAACGTACGATGAGGTGTATATCTGTTTTTGTCGTGCTGGTTCTGTTCCTCTGCATGGCAGTTTCTTCTGTGTTTGCCGATTCCGGTAAAAGCATGTCCGAAATGGTCAAAGAGCCGCCGCCCCTCAGCCTGATAACCGAAACACCGGAACAAGGTTTCCAGCTGGCAATCGCATTGGCCCGGAAGGCTGTCAAAGCAACACAGCCCAACAAAGAAATACTGTTCCAGTTGAGAGAAGTATATTCAAAAAATGCCGATTCCTTGATAGCCGCTTCGCAGGTAGTCGCCATTCATTTCCAGACTATTGCCGCAGCCAATAATTATTGGCGGGAAAAGAACTGATAGCGGCTCGATGCAGCCCGGTGGAAAAGGTTCACCGGCCAGGAACGACGAATTGAGTACTATATGTTCTCAAGACCATGGATTGTCCATCGTCCAGCCAGGTCAGTGCGTGCTGGGGAGCCAGTCAAGAACAAAGGCCGCATCCTCCAGGGATGTGGCCTTTGTTCATTGCCCCCGAAAGTGAAGACAGCTCGTGGCACGTAACCCCCCGGATACCAGCCTGATCGGGTATGACATTATTTTCGAGGCCATTACATGGTGATGCTTTGCCGGCTAGTGTTCCGTTTTGCAGATGGTCGACATTTTCTTCAGGCAGGCCAAGCCGTGGCGGCAGGCGGCGAATGCCGCTTCGCTGCCCGGTGCGCTGACGGTCACCAGGGAGATAATCTCACCAACGGCAACGATGCCCTGCCGGCGCAGCAGAAGCACACCGGTCAGGCGCCACTGTTCCTGGAGTTCCGCCGCTATCAGGCGGAGATTTTCCTCGACGTCGCCGCAGGCCTGATACTCGATATGGCGGGTGATTCCTTCTTTGACGCCCTGTGCTTTGGCAACGGCAAAATGAAAGAGCACCGAGCCGGCGGCATCTTTGCTCAGCAGGTCATAGACCTAGCTGGGATTGATCGGTTCGTCTGAAAAACGTACCATGGCACTTCCTCCGTGTTCGTAGAATTGCCCCGGAAAGGAAACGATGCACTCCAGTCCGCAGGGGGTGCTGCATGCCACGGTAAAAGTATTTCGGTGGCGCTGCAGAGTGCCACCAGGTAACCACCCGTTGCAAGACAAATCTCATGTGACGCATAGTGGAGTGCCGTTTGTCACATATCCGGTCGGGATGGCCGGGTTTCGGTTCATTCCATGACGGACGCTGACTTGACGTGGACCCATACTGACTGCCCGGGTTGCAGCGAAAGGGCGGCCAGGGAGCGGTTCGTCGCCCTAGCGAGCAGCTTCGATTGACCAATTCTCAGCTGAACCAGCGCCAGGCCGGGATGATCGCTTTCGATCACCGTGTCCACCCGGCCGGGCAGGGAGTTAAGGATGCTGCTGTCGTTGTGACGCTCCAGGGAGATACTGACGCCGCTCGATGGTACCAGCAGGCGTACCCGCCGCCCCGGCAGGATGCCCCGATCCCTCGACCAGAGCGTACCTCCGGGGAATTCCACCCGCATCAGGTGCCATGCTTCATCCCGTTCGGCCACTACGCCGTCCAGTACGACCGCACGATCTTTGCCGGAACAGAGGGGGAAGTCAATGCCGGCGAGGGTCTCGACCAGGGGGCCCTGGGCGGTGACCCGGCCACTGTCCAGCACTACCAGATGGTCGGCCAGTCGCGAGACCTCGGCGGGTGAATGGCTTACATAAAGGATCGGGATATGAAGCTCGTCGCGCAGCCGTTCCAGGTAGGGGAGGATCTCCTGTTTCCGTTCGCTGTCCAGGGCGGAGAGCGGTTCATCCATGAGCAGGATGCGGGGAGACACCGCCAGGGCCCGGGCGATGGCGACCCGCTGTCGTTCACCCCCGGAGAGGTAATCTGCTTTCCGCTCCAGGAGGTGTTCTATGCCGAGCAGTCCAATGACATGATCCAGATTCACAGCACCTTCCGTCTTGGACCGTTTCAGTCCGAAGCGCAGGTTTTTTCCCGCAGAAAGGTGGGGGAACAGGCTTGCTTCCTGAAAAACGTAGCCCAGGGGACGTTTGTGGACCGGCAGAAACCGGTCTGCATCCTGCCACACCTCGCCATTGAAAGAAACATGGCCCGTGTGAGCCCGTTCAAGACCGGCGATGACCCGCAGCAGGGTGGTCTTGCCGGAGCCGGACCGGCCGAAGATGGCGGTGACTCCCGCTCCCGGCAGGGTCAGGTCCACGTCGAGGGTGAATCCGGGCCAGTTCACCCGGCATCGGGCAATAATGTGGTCCATGGGCTATCCTTTTCTTGCGTTGGAGCGCCTGGCGTAAAGCGCCAGCAGCACCAGGAACGAGAAGATGAGCATAACCGCCGACAGCCGGTGGGCCTGGACGTACTCCAGCGCCTCCACGTGGTCGTAGATCTGCACCGAGGCAACACGGGAAACACCGGGGATGTTGCCGCCGATCATGAGCACCACGCCGAATTCCCCAACGGTGTGGGCAAAGGTGAGTACGGAGGCGGTGAGAAACCCCGGCAGTGCCAGGGGCACCACGACACTGAAAAAGGCGTCAAGGGGCGAAGCCCGCAAGGTCGCCGCCACTTCCAGGGGGCGGTCGCCGATGGCCTCGAAGGCGCTCAGCAACGGCTGTACCATGAACGGCAGGGAGTAGAACACCGAGGCCAGTACCAGCCCCTGAAAGCTGAACGGCAGGGCTTCGACGCCAAGAAAACGGGTAAGCATGCCTACCGGACCGCTGGGTCCCATGGCCAGCAACAGGTAAAAGCCCAGCACCGATGGCGGCAGCACCAACGGCAGGGCGACGATTGCGCCGACCGGACCTTTCAGGCGTGAGCGGGTGCGAGCCAGCCACCAGGCGATGGGTGTGCCCACTACCAGGAGAATGATGGTCACGGTTGAGGCCAGCCTGACGGTCAGCCAGATGGCCTGGATATCGCTTGTGGTCAGGAGCATGGCTCTACCTTTCCGAGGCTTCACCGGGGAGCACGAATCCGTACTTTTTCATGATGCTGCGTGCCTGTTTCGATGCCATATGGTCGGCAAACTGCTTCGCCAGTGGCTTGCCGGCGCCCCGCCTGGTGATGATATACCCCTGCTCCAGCGGCTCATGCAGGTCGTCGGGGATCAGAAAAAAGCCACCCTTTTTTGACAATTCCGGGTTGAGCGCCAGGGCCAGGGCGATGATACCCACCTGGGCGTTGCCGGTCTGGACGAACTGGGCGGTGTGGGCGATATTCTCACCAAAAACCAGCTTCGGCTGCACCTTGTCCCACAACCCCGTTGCCCGCAAGGCCTCTTCCGCACGTTTGCCGTAGGGCGCATGTTTCGGGTTGGCAATGGCAATGTGTTGTATCTTCGGGTCGGTGAGGCTCGCCAGCGTCATCTTTTTCGCGTCCATTCCGGCGCTCCAGAGGACAATGCGGCCCACGGCGTAGGGTACGACCTTGGAAGCGGCGAAACCTTTTTTTTCCAGTTCCCGGGGAAAGGCGA
>CAYSWG010000110.1:0-4439 GCA_964434465.1 uncultured Geobacteraceae bacterium | reverse complement strand
GTCAGCAGAGAAGAACAGGTCGTAGGGCGCGCCCTGCCGGATCTGGGTGTGAAACTTGCCCGATGAGCCGTAAATGACTTCCAGGTTGTGGCCGGGCCGGTTCTTTTTGAATTCGGCCGCAATCTCATCCAGGGCGAATTTCAGGTCGGCCGCCGCTGCAATGGTGATCTTTTCGGCCTGAGCAGTGGTGACAAACAGAAGCGAGCAGACGATTATCAGCAAGGTGACTGGTTTCATGGCGTGCCATCCTTTCTTTCCCTGCGAAAGGGAAACGCCCCGATTTCATCATGGGAATCGGGGCGCCTTTGCCTCGTTCGATGCTGGTTTGTCCGGTGAGTATGGAACTATAGGCTGCCTGTTATTTGTGCACAGTCAAGCATCAGTCGCATCTGGCTGCATGGCGGACTGTCTGGTGACCCCCTACCCCGTGCCGTTTCGGCATGTTCGGAAATGGGTGGGATCTCCTGTTAAATCAGGGTAATACCGTGCAGGTTCCCCGGTTCGCTCCCCTTGATGGGATCAATCGCAACGCCGATGATGGGAAACATAATAGCCAGTTTCGTGCCAGTGCTGGCAAGCGTGTGGCAAAAGGTGGCGTAGCCGCAAAAAAATCCCCTCAAACTTTCGAGGGGATTTTTTTGTCGGGGTGTCAAGTTTCTTGTGCGGAACTACAATCCCGCCATGGGGTCCTTGACCTCGTGCTCAGGCTTGGCCATGAGTTTGTGCACGCCGCGATTGTTAGTGTACTTGGCAAGTTCCAGATCGATGGTGAGGGGTACGGCAACGCCCGCCTGGGCCAGTGCCTGACGGAGCAGGGCTTCCGCCTTGCCCGCATGGCGTGCCGCATCGCCCAGGACGCGCAGGGCCTCGCTGGGATTGTGGAAACCGGCGGAGTTCTCTGCTCCGATGAAAACGAGGCGATAGAAGGCCTCTTCATACTCGTTCTGGGCGGTGCTGTAGAGAGTCTGGTCGATCCTGACGCCGCCGGACCGGGCCTTGTGGGTCATTTCGAACAGTTTTGCCACACCGGCCGTGGCGTAGCCGGCCCGGATGTAAAGGGAGGTGGTGCGGTCCTGGATGGCGTAGACCCGCTCGCGCAGGGCTTCCGGACTGCGGGCGTGACACTGGGTGCAGGCGCGCAGGTCATTCTTCAGGGGACTCATGATCCGGTGGTCGGAAACTTTCTTGGTGCCGGCACGGGTGTAGGGCATGTGGCAGTCGGCGCAGGAAGCCCCGGCGCTCCAGTGCACGCTGTTGTTGGAGAAGAGCTCGAATTCCGGGTGGCGGATGAAGGCCATCTTGAAACCGGTCACTGCCTGGGTCCACTCCTGGTTGGCCGGATTGCTCTGCAGGTCGCTGATGATATTTTCGATGGTGATGCCGCCCCAGGGCATGACCACGTCCGTGGACTTCATGGCGGCGTCCTTGGGTATGCGGTAGGTGACGTGGCACTGGGCGCAGACCAGGGAACGCTTGTCCTGGACCGTGAGCTTCGTTTCGTCCGCACCGATCTGACGCAAGGCCTTGCTCAGGGTGAATTCGTGGGAGATGCGCAGGGTCATGTCCCGGTTGTTGTGGCAGTCGATGCAGGCAGCCCCCAGGGTGCGGTGTTTCTCGGGTATCTGCTTGAGGACGTCATGGTAGGGCTTGGCGAAGTAGTCGGCTCCCAGTTTTTTCTCCAGCATGGGTGCGTAGGGTGACTTGCAGGTGAGGCAACTGCCGCCGGCCTTGATCCGTGACGGGTCGATCTCCAGCTGGTCGATGACCATGTAATGATGGCCGCGGGGTTCCCGGTACTCGATGCCGAAGCCCCAGCCGTTGTAGAGCAGGGCCAGAAACGGGTACTCATCCAGTTTGTCCATGGGGCCTTCGCCGGCATCGTAGCCGCGCCGGTACCTGCTCTTACCCGCGGGGGTCGGTTCGGCAGTTTTCTTCCACAGTTCGTACTGTGCCGGATAGACTTTGCCCCAGACCTCCGGGTCGATGGCGCCGTCTGGAATGGTGACGGCCTGGAACGGCTCGGGTTTGTCCGGTGCACAGCCGGCGCCCAGTGCCGTGCCGAAAATCAGCAGCAGCCCCAGACAGTAGTCGGTCAGATATCTGTTCATGCATTCATCCTCCTGGTGAGAAGGTTGTTACCGGTCGGCGATGGTGCCGTTGAGTTTGTGCCGTGTCTGCTGGTGGCATTCCCAGCACCTGCGGCTCGTCACCATGGCGGAAACCGCTTCACGGTGACAGGCGATGCAGTTCTCCTGGACGACTTTCTGGCCATGCCGTGACAGAGTCAGGGGGTCCGGAATACGCCCCGAATGGAAGACAATCACGTCCTTCATGCCGTCAATTCCCTTCCACAGATAGTGGCGGGCCGCATTGTCGTTGGGCAGGTGGCAGTCAACGCAGCGGATGCCCCGGTGGGCGCCCCCATGGCGCCAGGCGGTATGCTGCTCCTCCATGACATGGCAGGATGCGCAGAAAGCGGGAGATTCGGAATAGGCAAGCAGTCGCGGCGGGCCGAACAGCAAAAACAGCAGCAGGGCCGAGACGCCCAGGCAGGCAGCGGCGGCAATGGTAAGCGATCGCTTCGTAAGGCGAGGGTTCACGTCCGGACTCCGTGAGGCAACGATGTGTTCCTTGCTCAAGGCCATCATTGCCCCGGGCGTCAGTGCAGTTTACGAAGTGTATCGAAAATAAGGCAAGAGTAAAGGATGAGGGGGGCGAGAGGGTACTCTCTGCCGGAAGGCTCCCGCCGCTGCGCGGAGGGGCCTTCCGGTTACAGGTAGGGCTGGCAAAGAAACATGAAATGGTGTCGGAATTATCCGGCGTCAGCCGGCTATGGCGCAATCAGGCCAGGGAGCTTTCAAAGACCATTTCCACAACACCACCCAGGGCATCACCATTGTAGAAGGGAACGTTGACGATGGTTAGGGTGCCTTCCGGACCGTCCATGGTCAGGTAGTTGACCTTGATCTTCTTCGCGGCGAAATCCTCGTAAATACCCTTCAGTTTGACCATGGTTTCCGGCTTGTGACAGCCGGCCATGTTTTTGCCCACTTCCAGTCCGGCAATTTTCAGTTCGTCAAACAGTTCGTAGGCTCGTTTGTTAGCATAGGTTACGACAAAACCGGGATCGGATACGACGACTGCAGTGTTCAGGTTGTCCCATACCATGGTGCACTCACTCATGTTCTTTCCTCCCAATGGTGTCCGTCAAGTGTTGGTCTATGGATAAAATGGTGTTTTATTTTTAATGAAAAGCAGGCGTTCTGTCAATAGATATTTCCGTAGGGATGGAGTCGAACGGTGGTTTATGGCGTGCCGGTCTGGCGTGGCTGTAACGGTGCTGACCGTTTGATGAATTATTACGGTGGCTTGCGTTTTTTCTTGGCACCTTGAGACAAGCGATAAAATACCCTATAGTGACGATCGATTAAGAGGACGAGAGGATAGGGGATGGTTACTGCGGTACAACGACTGATGCATCTGGGCCTGCTGATGGCGGGAATTATGGTCTTTCTCTGTGTCCCGGCCCGTGTCGGCGCGGTCCAGGGGGACGAGTACGACCAACTACGCCGGTATATTGCCGCGGTGTACGGCCACCAGGCGCCGGAGGAGTGGGGCCCTGCGGTCACAGGAGTGAAAACGGCGTTGGACACCGAAGACAGGGTCATCGCCTTGACCTTCGATGCCTGTGGTGGCAGCAGGGGCAATGGCGTTGATCGGGCCCTTCTTGCCTTTCTGGAGGAGGAGCGGATTCCGGCGACCCTGTTTACCAGTGGCCGCTGGATCGATGCCAACCGGGATGTTTTTCTCAAGCTTGCCGGCAACCCGCTGTTTGTTATTGCCAACCATGGCGTGCGACACCGGCCGGCGTCGGTGACCGGTCGGGCGGCTTACGGCATTTCCGGTACCGGTTCTGTTGCTGAACTGGCCGATGAAATCGAACTGAATGCCAGGAAAATCCGACAGCTGACCGGTCGGCGCCCGCGCTTCTATCGTTCCGGTACCGCCTGGTATGATGAAGTGGCCGTGGCGATTGCCGGGCGGTTGGGCCACCAGGTGATCGGTTATACGGTTATTGGTGATGCCGGAGCCATTTTCAGCGCAGAGCAGGTTACTGCCGCGCTGTTGGCAGTGAAGCCCGGCGCTATCGCCATCCTCCACATGAATCATCCTCGGAGCGAAACGGCCCGCGGGGTCATGGCAGCGGTTCCCGAACTGCGCCGCCGGGGTTTCCGGTTTGTTCATCTTCGCGAGTATCCGTTGCGCTGAGTTACGCGCTGCTGAAAATAATTCTTGACAGGAACAGTTTTGTTAGTGTAATGATAACGAAATTCAAAATCTAATGTGAGGGGCGGCAGATGGGAAGTACTGGAACAGAACCAACGAGCAGTCGACGCAGCAGACCGGTGTGGCTGGATCTGGCCGATCGCTATGCCGAT
>CAYSWG010000109.1:0-8580 GCA_964434465.1 uncultured Geobacteraceae bacterium | reverse complement strand
ACCACCCCCGGCTGTTTCCTGTTGGCCTGGGGCTGCTGGTGCCCCTCTATTACCGGGTGACCGGTTCACGGCCCTATCGGCTGCTGAAGCGGCTGCGCCGAGCCATGGGTCGGGGAGGGCGTCCATGAACATAGTCTTTCTAGCCCCCTTCGGCCTGCGGCCCAAGGGCACGGTCATCGCCCGCATGGTGCCCCTGGCCGCCCAGCTGCAGGCCCGCGGCTGCCGGGTGGTGATCATAGCGCCTCCCTATACCAACCCCGACGATGGGGGGACGGTGGAACTCGTCCGGGGGGTGGAGGTGCGGAATATCCCCCTGGGTCCGTTTGCCGGAGCTGCCGCCGCGCCGGTCCTGGCCTGGCGACTTTTTCAGGCTGCCCGGGCCGAGCGGCCCGACCTGGTGCATCTGTTCAAGCCCAAGGGGTATGCCGGTCTGGCCGCCATGCTGCAGGTGTGCTGTGCCCGCCTGGGTCTGGCCATGCCCCCCCTGTTCGTGGATTGTGACGACCTGGAAGGGAAGGGGGGCATGAACGAGCTGCACGGCTACTCCCGGGCGGAGAAAGCGCTGTTTGCCTTTCAGGAGCAGTGGCTGCCCCGGCGGGCTCGAGGGGTGACCGTTGCCAGTCGTGCCCTGGAAGCCATGGTGACTGATCTGGGGGTCCCTACAGGGCGGCTCCTCTATCTGCCCAATTGCGTGGAAGACCGGCCACCGGCCAGTGGCGCCGGGGTCCGCCGGGAGCTGGGCATTCCGCCCGATGCGCCGGTGCTGCTCCTCTACACCCGGTTCTTCGAATTCCACCAGGCACACCTCCATGCCGTGCTGGCCGAGGTGCAGCGCCGTGTCCCCGACCTGCGCATTCTGGTTGTTGGTCGGGGACGGCACGGTGAGGAAGAACTGCTGATGCGGGCAGCCCGGGACGGGGGCTACGTTTCGGCTCTGGTTATGGCCGGCTGGGTGACGCCGGAGCGGCTGCCCCAGTACCTGGCGGCCGGTGATGTGGCCATCTATCCCTTCAACGATACGCCCCTCAACCGGGCCAAATGTCCGGCAAAACTGACCGAACTGCTCGTCGCCGGGATTCCCGTTGTCGCGGACCGGGTTGGCCATATACCCGAATATCTGGCGCCCCTGGCCGGTGACCTGCTCTGTGAGCCCGGTGACCATGCCGCCATGGCCGGCCGTTGTATCCAGTTGCTCCTGGATCCGGACCGTTGCCGGACAGTGGCTGCCGTCGGACGGGACCATATCCTGGGGGCCTTTTCCTGGGCCTCCTGCGCGGGTGTGCTGCAGGAATTTTATGAACGGCGACTATCCGGTTCGCCATGCAACTGACGAAAGCGATTGCTTCCCGGCGGCAAGCCGATTTACTCCAGGTGACTTCCCATGTCTGAACGAAAAAAAGATCTGTTGTTTCTCTGCGTCCTGCTCCTGGTCCTTATTGGCGCCTTTGGCAAGATTCTCTTCACGGGCCAGATCGTCCGGGCGCCTGACATCATTAATGAGTTCTACTGGGGTGTGCTCCGCTACCAGGACATGCCCCTGACCGACCTGTTTTGCCTGGGCCTGAAGGCAACCTGGAACCAGTACATAAACAGCGGGTTCACCGTGGAGGGGGGGACGGCGTCACAGAGCTTTCTCTTCCTGCAGCGGCTGGTCTTCTGGCTGATCCCGGCGCCGGCCAGTGTCGCCTGGTACATGGTGCTGCACCTGTTTGTCGGCGGCGCCGGCATGTACTGCCTGTGCCGGCTGATCGGCACCAGCCGGTATGCCGCCCTGCTGGCGGGTGCGGTTTTCGCCTTGGCGCCGGAGATCGCCAGCCTCATCAATGCGGGGCACGTGATGAAAATCGCCACCATTTCCATGGCGCCCTGGGCGTTCTGCGCCCTGGAAAAGGGTTTCCGGGAGCGCCGGCTCATCTGGTTCCTGGCTACCGGACTGGTGCTGGCGTTCCAGTTTTTCCACACCCATTGGCAGATCGCCTATTACACCTGTCTCTGTATTGGGGCCTACGCCGCTGTCCGTTTCCTGGGAGTGGTCCGTTCCGGAGAAAGCGGCTCTTCCCGGGCGCTGCTGCAGTTGGCCGGGATGAACCTGGCGACCCTGGCGTTTTTTCTGACCACGGTTGCCATTTCACTGCTCCCCCTGGCCAACTGGTCCACGGATACCACCCGCGGCGTCAGCAGCGGGGCCAACGCCGGCAAGGGTGGCCTGGAGTACGAGGAAGCCATGTCCTGGTCCTTGCCGCCGGAGGAGCTGGTCAGTTTCATCATTCCCGGGTTTTTCGGATTTTCCCGCCAGGAGGCCGGGCCAAACCCGTCGACTATTCCGGCATATTACTGGGGACGGATGATCTTTACCCAGACCAGCAGCTACATGGGCCTGCTCCCCTGGCTGCTGGCCCCCTTGCCGTTGCTGCTCCGCAGGGACCGCTACACCTGGCTCGCCCTGGCGGGTGTTTTCGGCGGCCTGCTCTTTGCCATGGGCAAGTACACCCCCTTCTATCAGGTGCTGTTTGAATTTTTTCCCGGAATCAACCATTTCCGGGTGCCGAAAATGATGCTGTTCATCCCGGTCATGGGCCTGGGGGTGCTGTCGGCCCGGGGGCTGGATCTGCTCCGGGATGAACAGGTCCGCTGCACGCCGGTCTTCAGCCGGTATCTGGCGGCGGTCATGGCATTGCCCGTGAGTCTCTTGCTCCTTTTCGGTTCCCAGATGCTGGCCAGTTCCCCGTGGCTTGGTCTGTTTGCCGAGATGATTTCACGGCCGACCCCGTACCAGGAGGGGGGCGAACTGGTCCTGCAGCGCTGGACAAACCTGGTGCAGGAAACGGCCATTGCCGCCTGCCTGGCCTCCGCCTGCGCCGCGGCCTTCTTTGCCGTGCAGCGACGCTGGCTGACTGCCGCCACCATCCCGCCGCTGCTCCTTGTTCTCTTCCTGGCCGATGTGGGGCGGGTCAACGGGAAGTTCCTCTTTCTCGTGGATGTGCCGGTCAAGACTGCGGGTCGCCAGACACCAACCATGGAGTTTCTCCGTGATCAGGGCACGACCCGCTACCGGGTGTTGCCCATGAACGGCACCGATCCCATGGTCTACGCCACCAGGCAGATCCCGGTTCTGTTCACCTCCAATCCCGTTCAGCAGCAGCGCTGGCAGAATTTTCTGGATGGATTCAGCTTTCCGTCGGCAATGCCGGACATGGTCAACCTGAAGTATCTGGTGTATGAGCCGGGGGCATACACCCGGGACAAGGGTGCCCTGGGCGATAAATTCGTGCCGGTGTTCCGCTCCCCCGACAATCGTGAACTGGTGCTGGAAAATCGCTCGGTTCTGGCCAAGGCCTGGCTGGTGCCGGCCGTACAGGTGGTCACGGACCCCGCGCAGACCATTGCCCGGCTGGGCAGTCCCGATTTCAACCCGCGTCGTCTGGCCCTGGTGGAAACTCCGCCGCCCATTGCCGTGCCGGGGTCGGCAGCCCTGGCCGCGGGGCAGGTTGGCAGGGTCCGGGTCACCGTCTACGAGAGCGAGCGGATCGTTGCCGAGGCAAAGACTGCCGTGCCCGCGCTCCTGGTCTTCGGCGAGAAGTACTACCGTAGCTGGCGCGCCGCCGTTAACGGCGCTCCCACGGACATCCACCCCGTGAACCACGTGCTGCGTGGCGTCTATCTGCCGCCGGGGAACCATCGTGTGGAGATGCTGTTCGATCCGCTCCCCTTCAAGGTGGGGAAGTGGCTGACCCTGACGTCCTTTGCCCTGTTTGCGGTTGTGCTGGGCAGGGAAATCCGCCTGCGGCGAAAGGGGTCACGGCCCGGTTGGTAGGGGCGCACGGCTGTGCGCCCGCCCGGGAGCGTGCGTACGCCGGCTTTCCGGCGGATTGTCCTCCTCTACCGGTATTCGTTTGCTGACACCCGGTTTGCGGCAGGGAAATCGAAGTGAGAAAACTTCAGGAGGAGTGGGGCGTGAGCGGTGAAGAAACCATCGACGAACTGAAGAGTTTTGACCTGCGCGTCATCCAACCACACCGGGGCTACCGCTTTTCCCTTGATCCGCTCCTGCTCTGCGACTTTGCCGCCATGAAGGACGGAGAGCAGGCGATCGACCTGGGCACCGGCTGCGGCGTCATTCCCCTCGTGCTGTCACGGTCTGCGCCGGCCGGCCGTCTGGTCGGGCTGGAGTTCCAGGAATCCATGGCCCGGCTGGCGGAGCGGAATGTGGCCCTGAACGGTCTGGCGGAACGGATTGCCGTCCGGCACGGGGATGTGCTGGATGTGCGGAAAATCCTGCCGGTATCTTCCTTTGACCTGGTTCTTGCCAATCCGCCCTATCGTCCACGGGGTACAGGGCGGATCAGTTCCCGGCCCGGTCGTGATCTGGCTCGCCATGAATCAACGGCCGGACTGGCTGATTTTCTTGCCGCCGCCAAGTATCTGGTGCGGCCTGCCGGGAGGATCTGTTTCATTTACCACACATCCCGACTGCCGGACCTGTTTGCCGAGGCCGCCGGGCTGAAGCTGGCGACGCTGCGGCTGCGGCTGGTTCACGGATTCCTTGCCGCCGAGGCGCGTATGGTGCTGGTTGAACTGTCCAAGGGGCGAAAAGGGGAGCTGGTTGTGGAACCGCCACTGATCGTCTACGGCGAAGATGGCCGCTATCGGGAGGAGGTACGGCGGATACTGGGCTGTCAGGAGCCGTGAGACCTTATGGTGAAAGTTCTGAAGGGATTGCCCGTTATGGAGTGCCGTCCTCGGGGCCTCGGGATTTTTCTGGATCAGTCCGCCCGGCGTGGGACAGGTGTTCGGCCATCAATTCTGCAAATGCCTGGCGCAGTTCCGCATTGCCGACCTGTGCCACTGCCGCGGCAATGGCGTCCCGCTCGATCTGGCTCAGTGCCCGTTTGGCCGGTTTTTCCCGTTGGGGCGCCGGTTCGGCAGCTGGCGGCCTGCCCGCCTTCAGGTAGATCTCCCGAACCAGCTCTTTGCCGATCCGGTCGTTGAGTCGCTGGATGATGTCCCGCTTCATGAAGGTGAGCTGCTGCATCCAGGGGGCGCTGACGACGTTGACCGTGAGGACGCCGTTGGAGTACCGTGACGGCTGCGCCTTGGCGGCAATCTGGTCACCCACGGTCTGGTTCCAGATGCGCCAGATTTCCACTTCACCGAAAATTCTGCCCATGGTTTGCCCGTGGAGGGTGTTTGTCATGAGCGAAGCTACCCTGGTCGGGTAACCTTTCGGCCGATTCTTTCTGTTCATTGCTCCCTGCTCCCGGGTTCTGCATATGGTGCGTCCCACTGCTCTGCCGCATGGTAGTTGTCGGTGTGGTCTTTGTCAATGGACAAGGATGTTTCCGGCGAAACACGTCCGCCTGAAATCGACCGTTGCCAGACGTGCCCGTAATACAGTATGATTTTTCCCATGAATGTTCTGCTCCACATCTGCTGCGCCCCCTGCGCCATCTACCCCCTGGAAACCCTGCGGGCTGCCGGCCACCGGGTAACCGGCTTCTTTTTCAACCATAATATTCATCCCTACCAGGAGTACAGGCGCCGTCTCGATGCGCTGGTGGATTATGCCGGGCAGGTTGCTCTGGACGTGGTCTACCAGGATGAATACCTGTTGGAGGAGTTTCTGGCCGCCGTTTCCGGCCGCCCCGATGACCGCTGTTCCTATTGCTATGCTTCACGCCTGGAGCGTACGGCCTGGCAGGCGGCTGACCTGGGCTGTGACGCCTTCACCACATCGCTGCTCTACAGCAGGTACCAGCGCCATGGGGAAATAATCGAACTGTGCGAGCGTGCCGGCCAGCGCTGCGGTGTCCGCTTTCACTACGAGGATTACCGTTCCGGCTGGCAGCAGGGGATCAGGAAATCCCGGGAGCGGGGCCTCTATCGGCAGCAGTATTGTGGCTGCATCTACAGTGAAAAGGAGCGTTACGCACCCGGAACCATCAAGCGAGAGGGCGAACTGCCATGAGTTCCCTGGGCAGGATCCTGATCGCTACCGGGGTGCTGCTTGCCCTTGTCGGCGTCGTGCTGGTTCTTTTCGACCGTATTCCCTGGTTCGGCAGGCTGCCCGGTGATATCGCCATACGAAAAGGCTCCTTCTCCTTCTACTTTCCCCTGACGACCTGCATTGTCCTTTCCCTGCTGCTCTCCCTGCTGGTGTATCTGCTGCGCAAGTAACCGCCGTCCGGAATCGGCGTTCAGTGTAGCGTCAGCGCCACAATGACTGTGGCTCTGTTGCAACAGTGTGGCGGTCGTGCGTCGACAGCGTTAAACGGCATGTTTTTTAAGTAGCTGATATAGCGTTGTATTTATTGGCGTGATCCTGCTGGTCCGGTTGGCCCGGTTGTTGCTGAAACCCTTACAGCAAGTAATCCTTCGAAGGAGCCGACCATGGCCTTACAGAAAACAGTAAAAGACAAAATCATCTTCTCGGGAATCGGTCTTCACTCAGGCGTGGACGTGACCATGACCCTGCGTCCGGCTGATGCCGGTACCGGCGTCGTGTTCCATCGGGTTGATCTGAGCCCGGCAGTATCCATAGAAGCAAAAGCGGCCAATGTGGTCAATACCCGTCTCTCCACGACCATCGGTTCCGGAGGGGCTGTCATTTCCACCATCGAGCATCTCATGGCTGCCCTGGCCGGCTGCGGTGTTGACAACGTTCATGTGGACATCACCGGTGCTGAGGTGCCGATCATGGACGGCAGTGCCGCACCCTTTGTGGAGGGCATCAAAGCGGTCGGTACGCGCACCCTGTCCCGACCGAAGAAGCTTCTGGTCATCAGGAAACCCATTACCGTCGTCGACGGCGACAAGAAGATCTCCATCATTCCGTCCCGCTACTACCGCATCTCTTTTGATATGCGCTTCAACCACCCGGTGGTCAACAATCAGTTCCGCAGCATGAAGTTCAGTGACGAGATCTTTGCCCGTGATTATGCCGCTGCCCGCACATTCGGATTTCTCATTGAGGTCGAAACGCTCAAGGCCAATGGTCTTGCCAGGGGGGGTTCCCTGGATAATGCGGTGGTAATTGGTGATGACGGCATCCTCAATGAGGGCGGTCTGCGTTTCCCCGACGAATTTGTCCGCCATAAAATCATGGACTCGGTGGGTGACCTGTCCCTGGTCGGCTATTCCCTGGTCGGCCATGTCAAGGCCTACAAGTCGGGTCATGACCTGAATCACAAACTGGTAACGGAAATCCTCTCCCGGCCCGACTGCTGGAAACTGGTCGACTCCGGATCCGATGCGGCATCAGTTGCAGTAGCTTCCCTGACATCCGCCGACCTGGCCTGGTCGGAAGCATAGAAACAACCAGGTTCTGCTGCATCCTCCATCCTTGGCAGCCCTTCGGGGCTGCTTTTTTATTGGCTCGGGACCTGTTCTGCCCGCTTGAATTGCTCCGGATATTGGGCTACAGTGCACGGGGAGTCCTTATGCGCACCGTGAATAACCGCCTGAGAAAAAACCGGCTCAGTCCCCTGGAAGCCCGCAAGAGCAAGCGGGAGTTTGTCATCATCGCCATTTCGCTGGTGCTGATCATTCTCCTCACCCAGGCGGAGTTGTACCTTTCCAATATCAGTCCCGATGTTTCCAGTCTGAGTGCCATTCTCATCTTCGGCCTCATCAACGTTGTCCTGCTCCTCATAGTCCTGCTGGTTTACCTGGTATGCCGCAACATTGCCCGGGTCATCCTCGAACGGCGCCGCAATCCCTTCGGCTCCCGCATGCGCTGGAAACTGGTCGTGGCCTTTGTGGGCCTTTCCCTCGTTCCTACCCTGCTGCTGTTCATCGTCGCGGCGAGTTTCATCAACAAGAGTGTCAGAAACTGGTTCAATCGACAGGTGGAGCTGTCCCTGACGGAATCACTGGACGTCGCCCGCGGTTACTATCGTGACACGGCAGGGAACGCGCTCCACTTTGGCCGGCAGATCAGTGAAGAACTGCTGCGGCACGATATGCTTTCGGGGCAGGCTGGTTCGGGTGTCGGCGCCTACATCGGCCGGGTGCGCAGCGAATACAACCTGGGGGTTGTGGAGATTTTCACCCCCCGGCGGGAGGTGCTGGCCCGTTCGATACGCCGGGAAATCCCCCTGGATGATTACTACAGCCCCGCCGCCGCCGATCTGCTTCTGGCATTCCGGGGTCAGGAGGTGACCCGTGTCGGCAATGCGGGAAACGCCGACCTCATTCGCGGTCTCGTGCCGGTCTACTCCCGGGACAACCCCCGGGAAGTGCTGGCTGTGGTTGCGGTCAGCTATTATGTGCCCGTTGCCCTGGTGACCAAGGTGCGGTTGCTCCAGGACGCCTACGAGAAGTACCGGCAGTTGAAAATCATGAAATACCCCATTCGTGGCGGTTATATCCTCACCCTGTTCCTGATAACCATGGTCATCATCTTCCTGGCCACCTGGTTCGGGATCTATCTGGCCAACAGTCTGACCCGGCCCATCCGTGAGCTGGCCGAGGCGACCCGGCAGGTAGCCGAAGGTAACCTCCAGGTTCGCCTTGAGGGTGAGGGTGGTGACGAGATTGGTCTGCTGGTTGCCTCCTTCAACAAGATGACCGAAGACCTGCTGA